>JBFILZ010000003.1:0-71209 GCA_041611945.1 Bacillus sp. (in: firmicutes) | reverse complement strand
TTAATTGGTATAGCAATAATTATTTGGACTGTTCTTCAAAACAAGAATGTCGACCAGGTCAAGATTCCACCAGCTTCAGACACCTCTTCTGAGGTTGAAGAGGCTCCGGTGAATCCTCTCCTCGAAGAGGATGAGGATGAACAGAGTAATCCTGAAGAAAATGATGTTGTGACTACTCCTCCGACAGAAGAAGTTGATTCAATACATCGGATTGAATTAGTAGAGGTGTCAGGTAGAAATTCAACCTATAAATTATCTGATACAAACGAGTTTCTAGTTGAGGTAACTACAATTGGTGAGACTTGGCTTGAATTAAGAAATGGGAAAAAGAAAACATTCTTTTCTGGGTTACTAACTTTCAATGACTCTGACCAAAGTCCTACTTCTGCTTCCTATGATTTTACTAATGAATCCGAAGCATTTATTAAACTTGGCTATGCAGCCAATTCAATTGTAAAGATAAATGGGGAAGTTTTAGAAATTCCTACAGAAGTAAAAGATTTACAAAATATCACCATCTTGTTTGAAAAAAGCATGGATTAATAACTTGCTACCCACTATATCTGTGGGTATTTTTTCTTCTTTGTGGCAAAATGTGAGTAAGGGGGCCAAACTATGAATTTACCAAATAAAATTACAATTTCAAGAATTCTTTTAATACCCATATTTTTAATTGTTATGCTTGCTCCATTTTCTTGGGGAAAGGTGACTCTAGGAGAATTTTTCATTCCAATAACGCATCTAGTTGGAGCGTTTATTTTTATTATTGCCTCAACCACTGATTGGGTAGATGGTCATTATGCACGTAAATTAAATCAGGTCACTAGTCTGGGGAAATTCTTAGATCCACTAGCGGACAAGTTACTCGTATCTGCAGCATTGGTTACATTAGTTGAATTGCAGCTTGCTCCAGCTTGGATGGTCATAGTAATTATCAGCCGTGAATTTGCTGTAACAGGATTACGTCTAATCCTTGCAGGTGAGGGAGAAGTAGTTGCTGCAAACATGCTTGGAAAGATTAAAACTTGGGCTCAAATTATAGCTGTATCAGCTCTATTATTACATAATTTCCCTTTTGTTTGGCTTGGTATCCCGTTTGATATAATTTCCTTATGGGTGGCCACATTTTTCACTATTTATTCTGGATGGGATTACTTTGTCAAAAATAAAGAAGTTTTCCTTAAATCTAAATAATTTTGATGTATAAGGATGTGTCACAATGAACGCAGAAATTATTGCAGTTGGATCTGAGTTGCTATTAGGACAAATTTCAAATACAAATGCCCAATTCCTTTCGAAAGAATTAGCTGAATTGGGAGTGAATGTCTATTTTCATACTGTAGTGGGGGATAATCCAAAACGACTACAGTCGGCTATTGAAGTGGCCCAAAAAAGAGCCGACCTACTCATTTTTACAGGTGGACTTGGACCAACGAAGGACGATTTAACGAAAGAAACGATTGCCTCCATACTAGGTGAATCATTAATAATGGATCAAGATGCAATGAATTCTATTGAAGATTACTATCGAAAAGTTAATAAAGTGATGTCTGAAAATAATAAGAAACAAGCAATTGTATTAGAAGGATCTAAAATTTTAAAAAATGAGAATGGGATGGCCCCGGGTATGTTTTTATCAAAAGAGTTGAAGCATTATATGCTTTTACCCGGACCTCCAAAAGAAATGATGCCGATGTTCTTGAATTTTGGGCGATCGGCCATCCTTACAGAGATGAAAATTCAAGAAAGAATAGAATCTAGAATTCTACGATTTTTTGGAATTGGTGAATCTCAATTAGAGACTGATATTTCAGATTTGATAGACTCCCAAACAAACCCAACTATTGCACCACTTGCAGCTGAGAATGAAGTAACCCTCCGGTTAACTGCAAAGCATCGATCTTCAGTTCGTGTGACAACTTTGTTGGATGAAACAGAAGTCATGATACAAGAAAGAGTGGGACAATACTTCTATGGTTATGATGATACGACACTATCCATTGAAGTTATGAAAAAGCTACAAAGTAAAGGCCAAACCATATCTAGTGCAGAAAGTTTTACTGGTGGATTATTTTCACAGAATTTAACTAGATTACCTGGGGCATCCACATCAGTGAGTGGTGGTGTAGTTTGTTATACAAATGAAGTGAAATCCAATGTTCTTGGGATAAATTCTAGTACGATAGATTTGCATGGAACTGTAAGTGAAGCTTGTGCAATAGAACTAGCTGACAATATTAAACGTATTATGAAAACTAATATTGGCATAAGTTTTACAGGTGTTGCTGGACCAGATCCAATAGAAGGGAAACCTGTAGGAGAAGTATATATTGGGATTTCCCCTCCAAATGGAAATTCATATGCTTATCATTTGAATCTGGCAGGTGGAAGAGATGCTATAAGAGAACGAGCTGTTAAGTATGGATTGTTTTATTTATTAGCTCTGTTAAAGCCCAATATTGATTCTTCAAACGAAGTTGATTGAAGTGGAAGAACGCGAGACTCCGCCCGCCCCACGGAAAGCGAGTGTTCTGGAACGAAGATCCCCTTATTTTCAGGGGAGTCATTTAAAAAAGTACTATCGTAAAAATTTAATTTTATTGTAAATTGAGATATGAAAACGGCATTATGACCCAGAGAAAATGGAGAAATACTTGAAATTCCCAGTTGAAAAAACCGAATAGATGTTCGTTTTTATACTTGGCAAACGATAAAAAACAAGGTATAGTAGAGATAGATTCATAGAAAGAGGAGGAAATTTAGTGAGTAATCGTCAAGCCGCATTAGATATGGCTTTAAAACAAATAGAAAAACAATTCGGTAAAGGCTCCATCATGAAACTTGGGGAAAAAACAGATACAAAGATTTCTACATTCCCAAGCGGATCTCTAGCTCTAGATGTTGCGCTAGGCGTGGGTGGATATCCAAGAGGAAGAATTGTTGAAATATATGGACCAGAATCCTCTGGTAAAACAACCGTAGCTCTTCATGCAATTGCTGAAGTTCAACAAAAAGGTGGTCAGGCGGCATTTATTGATGCAGAGCATGCATTAGACCCTGATTATGCTAAAAAACTAGGTGTAAATATCGATGAATTATTACTCTCTCAACCAGATACAGGTGAGCAAGCACTAGAAATTGCTGAAGCATTAGTTCGTAGTGGTGCTGTTGATATACTTGTTATCGATTCAGTAGCAGCTCTAGTTCCCAAGGCTGAGATTGAAGGCGAAATGGGAGATTCTCATGTGGGTCTTCAAGCGCGTCTAATGTCGCAAGCTTTACGCAAACTATCAGGAGCGATTAGCAAGTCTAAAACAATTGCAATATTTATTAACCAAATTCGTGAAAAAGTAGGAGTTATGTTCGGTAATCCTGAAACAACTCCTGGAGGGCGTGCACTTAAGTTCTATTCTTCGGTTCGTTTAGAAGTACGTCGTGCAGAAGCACTGAAGCAAGGAAATGATATAGTTGGAAATAAAACAAAAATTAAAGTCGTTAAAAATAAAGTAGCACCTCCTTTCCGTACAGCAGAAGTTGATATTATGTACGGTGAAGGAATTTCAAGAGAAGGTGAAGTTCTAGATATGGGATCGGATCTAGATATCGTACTTAAGAGCGGTGCTTGGTATTCATACAAAGAAGAGCGTCTTGGTCAAGGGCGTGAAAATTCAAAGGTTTTCCTTAAGGAAAACAAATCAATGAGACTTGAAATCCAACAGGCAATTCGAGATCACTATGCACTAGACGAAGTGAAAGTGATTGAAGAGTCTGAAGAAGAAGAAGTATTCGATTTGTAAAATAATACTATTAAAAAAGAGAGCAGAATCTATTGCTCTCTTTTTTTTATGAAGCTTTTCTGGAAATATCCAATTTCATTTTAGAATTAAGGTATGCTGTTAGTGGTAAATCAACATTTCTTTGGGCACTGATTTTTTTCATTAGAAATCGTAAAAGTATGTCTGTGGAAATTGGATTCTTAACTTATCATATGTAAGTGGCGCGAGGGTAAAGCGAAAACCTGTGCTGAATTCAAAGAAATCTATCAATACTTGTCGGACTATAGGGACAACCCTTGACAATAAAATTTTCCAACTATACAATTAACATGTATATTTAATATCTTATTTATACTGTAAGATGAGAAATTACGTAATTTGAAACCCTATGTTCAAATATCGACAAATGATATGCTACCATTAAAGTCAATAATTTCATTAATTCTAGCATTCATTTATTGGTAACTATTTGGACAAAATTCGAAAACATTTGTTTATTCAATTTATAATCTTAGAGTTTGTTGGAAGTGAGTAATAGTCATTGTATATCTAAAGGTCGTATTTAAAGAAACCAAACTGATTAGGGTGTTATACATTCTTCGAAGTGAATAAATCCAATTCACGAACTTTATAAGTGGTTGAAAGAAAACATTACTGATAAAGAGGTTCGGTAAGGAGACCCAATGGAAAATTCATGGCTCATTTCTCGTACTTTTTGAACATGCTTTAAAGCAATGGGAGGTGAAATGATGGAACCAATTGGTATAATCATCTCTATTTTGCTTGCCGCTATCGTCAGTGCAGTTGTTGGATATTTCGGTCGTAAATTTATTGCTGAGGCGAAAATAGCTGGTGCTAGAACTTCCGCAGAGCAAATAGTCGAGGATGCGAAACGCGAATCAGATGCATTAAAGAAAGAAGCATTACTTGAGGCTAAGGACGAGATACATACACTTCGTACCAAGGCAGAACAAGAAATTCGTGATCGTAGAAACGAGCTTCAGAAACAAGAAAATCGTATTTTACAAAAAGAAGAGAACCTTGATCGCAAAGACGTTACGTTGAACAATCGTGAAGCTATGCAAGAAAAGAAAGAGGAATCTCTATCCCAAAAACAACAGCAAATTGAAGAGATGGAAAGCAAAGTGGATGAAATGGTAAAAGGGCAGAAAGCAGAGCTTGAGCGAATCTCTGGTCTATCACGTGATGAAGCAAAGAGTATCATACTAGATAAACTAGAAAACGAGCTTTCTCATGAACTGGCAATAATGGTAAGAGATAGTGAACTACGTGCTAAAGAAGAATCCGATAAGAAAGCAAAGGAAATTCTTTCATTAGCTATTCAACGTTGCGCAGCTGATCATGTAGCAGAAACAACGGTTTCCGTTGTTAACTTACCAAATGATGAGATGAAA
Organism: Bacillus sp. (in: firmicutes); assembly: GCA_041611945.1. Taxonomy (GTDB): domain Bacteria; phylum Bacillota; class Bacilli; order Bacillales; family SA4; genus Bacillus_BS. The sequence continues at coordinate 66,018 of JBFILZ010000003.1, read as the reverse complement.
GGTAGGATTATCGGGAGAGAAGGGCGTAATATCCGAACTCTTGAAACTCTTACAGGGATTGACCTCATCATTGATGACACTCCGGAAGCGGTTATCTTATCTGGTTTTGATCCGATTCGACGTGAAACTGCAAGAATCGCTTTGGAAAAATTAGTTCAAGACGGTCGTATTCATCCTGCACGTATTGAGGAAATGGTGGAGAAAGCCAGACGCGAAGTAGATGAGTATATACGTGAAGTTGGTGAACAAACAACCTTTGAGGTTGGCGTACACGGACTACATCCAGACCTTATAAAAATACTAGGTCGACTGAAATTCCGTACTAGCTATGGGCAAAATGTATTAAAACACTCTATGGAGGTTGCTTATCTTTCTGGTCTTATGGCGGCTGAATTAGGTGAAGATGAAACACTTGCTCGTCGTGCTGGATTATTGCATGATATCGGTAAAGCGATTGACCATGAAGTGGAAGGAAGTCACGTCGAAATTGGCGTTGAACTTGCAACTAAATATAAGGAACACCCAGTTGTAATTAATAGTATAGCTTCTCACCACGGTGATACTGAACCAAAATCAATTATCGCTGTTTTGGTTGCCGCAGCAGATGCTCTATCTGCAGCGCGTCCTGGTGCAAGGAGTGAAACTTTAGAAAACTATATCCGTCGCTTAGAAAAGCTTGAAGAAATTTCTGAATCCTACGAGGGTGTTGAGAAATCATTTGCTATTCAAGCTGGTCGTGAAGTGAGAATATTAGTTAAACCTGATGCTATTGACGATCTACAAGCTCATCGATTGGCAAGAGATATACGTAAGAGAATTGAAGAAGAACTGGATTATCCAGGGCATATTAAGGTAACAGTTATTCGTGAAACGAGAGCTGTAGAATATGCAAAATAAAGCGACGTATTTACGTCGCTTTATTTTTGTCTAATATAGAACATGATGAAAATGATATATATGTACAAACTATGTTTAATAAAAAACGAAAGGAGCTAGAGATCATATGAAAATTTTATTCATAGGGGATGTTGTTAGCTCACCTGGAAGAGATATGGTTAAGCAATATCTTCCGCAATTAAAGGCAAAGCACAAACCAAATATTACAATTATCAATGGTGAAAACTCAGCTGGTGGAAAAGGTATAACTGAAAAGATTTATCGTGAATTTTTGGAAGTTGGTGCAAGTGCAATTACCTTAGGAAATCACACTTGGCATAATAAGGATATATTTGAATTTATAGATTCAGCTAAGTACTTAGTAAGACCTGGAAATTTCCCTGAAGGAAATCCTGGTGTAGGTATTATTTTTTTAAAGTTAAATGATATTGAAGTAGCTGTGATTAGTTTACAAGGGAGAACCTTCTTACCATCTATAGATTGCCCGTTCAGAAAAGCTGACGAACTAGTTGAAGAAGCTAAAAAAAGAACACCATTTGTATTTGTTGACTTCCATGCAGAAGCTACAAGTGAGAAACACGCAATGGGCTGGTATCTAGATGGAAGAGTTTCGGCGGTAGTTGGAACTCACACTCATGTTCAAACTGCAGATGAAAGAGTGTTAGCAAGCGGAACGGCATATATAACAGACGTAGGCATGACAGGTCCTTATGATGGGATTTTAGGAGTAGAAAGAGATGCTGTTTTAAAGAAATTCATTACTGAGCTTCCTGTCCGTTTTGAAGTAGTAAAAGAAGGAAGAAATCAATTGAATGGTGTGATTATCGACCTAGATACAAAAACTGGTTTATCTAAAAGTATTAAACGAATATTGATAAATGATGACCATCCGTTTTTTTATTAGGCTCTATTCTAAAAGTTTGTTAGTGTTTTTTAGGTATGTTGATTAATAACAATATATAAGAGGTCGGACTTCTATTAGAATCTATAATTTGTTTAATTTTGAATTTTTAGAAAAATCACCGAAAACAAGCAGGAATACAAGGAGTTCCTCGGGAATATAGTATGTTGAATGATGATTTCTAATCTGTTCTATCGAATTCACATCATATACTGTAATATACAAGGAGGAACTAGGAAATGGATATCTTAAAGGTTTCGGCAAAATCTAATCCAAACTCTGTAGCAGGAGCCCTTGCAGGAGTACTTAGAGAAAGAGGTAACGCTGAGATTCAAGCAATTGGTGCTGGTGCTTTAAACCAAGCAGTAAAAGCAGTTGCAATTGCAAGAGGATTTGTTGCTCCGAGTGGGGTGGACTTGATATGTATCCCTGCTTTTACAGATATAATAATTGATGGAGAAGAACGTACAGGAATAAAACTTATCGTTGAACCAAGATAAATGCTTTGGATTTTATTAACCTAAGACTAAACCTGTTTGCTTGCGAGCAGGTTTTTCTTATTGTAGGTAAGGAGGGGTGAAATGAAAATATTTGATGCGCACTGCGATGTACTTTATAAACTCTGGTTAAATCCAACGATGCAGTTTAAATCAGATGAGGGTTTACAAATTACATATGACCAATTGAAAAAAGGTAACGCTAAGATCCAATGCTTAGCCATTTATGTTCCTGAAGAAGTTCCTTTAAATGAAAAATTTGAAGTAGCCCTTGAGATGGTCAACATTTTACATGAAAAAATCTTGCCGGTTTTTCAAGACCTGCGACTTATTAAGAAGAAAGAAGATGTTCATAACCTGAAAGAAAATGAAATAGGTATTATTCTTACTTTAGAAGGCTGTGATGCGATTACAACAAGCATCACTAGACTAAAGTCTCTATTTCATCTAGGAGTGAAATCTGTTGGTTTAACATGGAATTATAGCAATGCGGTAGCTGATGGTATTTTAGAACCAAGAGGTGCGGGATTATCCATTTTTGGTAAAAAAGTTGTTGAAGAAAATAATCAATTTAAAGTCTGGACTGATGTTTCACACTTATCAATTAAAGGGTTTTGGGAAGTTCTTGAACTAGCGGACTTTCCAATTGCCTCTCACTCTAATGTACTAGCACTCTGTCATCACCCAAGAAACTTAAATGATGATCAAATCAAGGCTCTAATTAGTAAGGATAGTATAATTGGCATAAATTTCTTCCCTCCATTTTTAACGAATCAATCGAATGCCACCATTAAAGATATAATTAGTCATATTGATTATATTTGTCAATTAGGTGGGGAGAAGAACATAGGATTTGGATCGGATTTCGATGGGATCAATCAAACCGTAATCGGATTAGAAAGATATAGTTGTTATAACCTACTTGTAAAAGAGTTAAGTCATCACTTCTCTTCAAAGCAAGTACATAACTTCTGTTATCAAAATTTTGTTGATCACATACCTGAATAGAGAGAATTTTCTCGACAATTATTAATATAAAAATTAAAAATAAAAAAAAATTCACATTTTCGTCAATTTTTGACACGAAAGACTTGCTTTTTCTTAGGGTAAGGTCTAGAATTGTAAGCGTTTAGTACGTATCCTTTTTTCTATGATAAATGTATTTTAGGATAGGTGCGACAATCATTAGTATGTTCAAGAAGTTACAATAATTGTCAAATTTCCATGATATTTTGGTTTGGTTTTAGCACTTAATCTTACTTACGTATATCTTGGTGTTGCTTTTCTTTTTGAACATCCTAAATCTAGTAAACATAAACAATAATCTCAATTTTTGGACGTAATTCGAAGGGGTGTTAGTACATGATCAATCAACTTTCATGGAAAGTTGGAGGACAGCAAGGGGAAGGTATTGAAAGTACTGGTGAAATCTTCTCAACTGCTTTAAACCGTTTAGGCTATTATTTATATGGTTATCGCCATTTCTCATCTCGTATTAAGGGTGGACACACAAACAACAAAATTCGTGTAAGTACGACTCAGGTTCGTTCTATTTCAGATGACCTTGATATTTTAGTAGCTTTTGACCAAGAGACAATTGATGTTAACTTTCACGAACTTCGTGATGGAGGAATAGTTCTAGCGGATGCGAAATTCAATCCAACTATTCCAGAAAGTTCTACGGTAACTTTGTATTCTGTTCCATTTACTGATATTGCAACTGAACTTGGAACTTCATTAATGAAGAACATGGTTGCAATTGGTGCAAGTAGTGCTGTTATGGATCTTGATATTAATGTTTTTAAAGAAGTAGTTTCTGAGATTTTCGGTCGTAAAGGGCAACAAATTGTAGAGAAAAATATGGTTGCTATTAAGAATGGTTTTGATTTTGTTAAAAATCAAGCTGGTGAAAATATTCAAACGATGGAGCTTGATAAAGCAGACGGACAAAAGCGTTTATTCTTAATAGGAAATGATGCAATTGCTATGGGTGCTTTAGCCGGTGGAGCGCGTTTCATGCCAGCATATCCAATTACTCCTGCATCAGAAATTATGGAATATCTAATTAAAAAACTACCTAAATTTGGTGGTACTGTAATTCAAACAGAAGATGAAATTGCTGCTTGTACGATGGCGATTGGTTCGAACTATGCTGGAGTTCGTGCATTAACTGCATCAGCAGGACCAGGACTTTCTCTTATGATGGAAGCGATTGGGCTTTCGGGTATTACTGAGCAACCATTAGTAATAGTTGATACACAGCGTGGTGGTCCTTCTACAGGATTACCAACGAAACAAGAACAATCTGACTTAATGGCCATGATTTATGGTACACACGGTGAGATTCCTAAAGTTGTAATGGCTCCAAGTACAGTTCAAGAAGCTTTCTATGACATAATTGAAGCGTTTAATATCGCTGAAGAATTTCAGGTACCAGTTATTCTAATAACTGACCTTCAATTGTCTCTAGGTAAGCAAACGGTTGACCCATTAGACTATAACAAGATCCAAATTCGTCGAGGGAAGCTTCAGGAAACAGAACTTCCAGAACAAGAAGACAAAAAGTATTTTAAGCGTTTTGAAGTGACTGAGGATGGTGTCTCACCTCGTGTAATTCCTGGTATGAAAAATGGTATTCACCATGTTACCGGTGTAGAGCATGATGAAACAGGAAAACCATCTGAAAGTACAGATAATCGTAACGCACAAATGGATAAACGTATGCGTAAGCTAAATAATATTAAATTTGATACTCCGGTTCATGTGAATGCTAAGCATGAAGAGGCAGACGTTCTTTTAGTTGGATTCAACTCTACACGAGGTTCAATTGAAGAAGCGATGGTACGTCTTGAGAGTGAGGGAATAAAGGTGAATCATGCACATGTTCGTCTATTACACCCATTCCCAACTGATGAAATGCTTCCATTAGTGAAAGCAGCTAAAAAAGTTGTCGTAGTTGAAAATAATGCTACGGGTCAATTAGCGAGTATCATTAAAATGAATGTTGGCTACGGTGAGAAGGTTGCATCATTATTGAAATATGATGGTAACCCGTTCCTTCCAAAAGAAATTCACAACAGAAGCAAGGAGTTGTTATAATAAATGGCAACATTTAAAGATTTTCGTAACTCAGTTAAACCTAACTGGTGCCCTGGTTGTGGTGATTTCTCAGTTCAAGCAGCAATTCAGCGTGCTGCAGCTAATGTTGGATTAGAGCCTGACAACCTAGCAGTTGTTTCTGGTATTGGTTGTTCTGGTCGAATTTCTGGTTACATTAATGCATTCGGTTTCCACGGTATTCATGGTCGTTCTTTGCCGATAGCTCAAGGTGTTAAGATGGCTAATAGAGACTTAACTGTTATCGCTTCTGGTGGAGATGGAGATGGATTTGCGATTGGTTTAGGTCATACAATCCATGCAATTCGTCGTAATATTGATGTTACATACATCGTAATGGATAACCAAATCTACGGTCTAACTAAAGGTCAAACATCACCTCGAAGTGATGTTGGATTTAAAACGAAGAGTACTCCACAAGGCTCGATTGAATCTGCTCTTTCTGTAATGGAAATGGCATTAACTGCAGGTGGAACATTTATTGCACAAAGTTTCTCCACAGATTTAAAAGAGTTAACTGCATTAATTGAAGCAGGAATTAACCATAAAGGCTTCTCACTTATTAATGTATTTAGCCCTTGTGTTACTTATAATAAAGTAAATACGTATGACTGGTTTAAAGAGAATTTAGTAAAGTTAAGCGACATTGAAGGCTATGATCCACACAATAAAATGTCAGCTATGCAGACATTAATGGAAAATAAGGGACTTGTTACAGGTCTTATTTACCAGAATAAAGAGCAGAAATCATATCAAGAAATGATTTCTGGATATAGCGAGAAACCACTTTCTCAAGCAGAATTAACAATCTCTGAAAAACAGTTTGATGAACTAGTAGCAGAATTTATGTAATCCCAAAAGCCAATTCTCATTTTGAGAATTGGCTTTTTTTAAGGCTACCCTGAAAATAAGGGGATCTTCGTTCCAGAACACTCGCTTTCCGTGGGGCGGGCGGTGAGCCCCTCGGCGATAACGCCTTCAGGTCTCACCTGTCCCGCTAGTCCCACAGGACTTTGAATAGGCTTCCATGAATTCTCACCGCACGAAGGAAATGCGGGAGTATTTTCGAGGAATCTCGCGTTCTTCCACTTCGATCACTGCTAAAGAAATATATTGCTTATTTTCATACCTCATGGTGCAAAATTGTTTTGCATGAAGGTCTCTGTTAAAGCTCCTTGTTGATTATTTAAACAAAGTTGTTTGAAATAGAAGGACGCGCGACTCCAGCGGTAGCAGCTGGACATTTTTCTACTAGAGGAAAAAGGAAGGGAAATCGCAGAACATATCATTACTTTTATTGAACGTATCCACTGTAAAAGAATTGCCTTCTTCTCGTAAAGAAGGCTAATTTTTTGTTAAATATAAGATATTATTAAATAGTAGTTAGGTTGATATTGGAGATCTATTTAAAGTACCTTTTAATACAGTTAAAGGAGGAAAAGATATGATACGATTTGGTGTAATCGGAACTAATTGGATTACAGATAGATTTATTAAGGCTGCTAGTGAAGCGGATAATTTTAAATTAATCGCAGTTTATTCACGAACTGAAGAAAAAGCGAAGGAGTTTGCGGATAGATATAGTGTTAGCTTTGTCTTTACAAACCTTACCGAAATGGCAAAAAGTGAAGAAATTGATGCTGTTTATATCGCTAGCCCTAATTCTCATCATGCAGAGCAAGCCATTCTATTTATGCAAAATAAGAAGCATGTATTATGCGAAAAGCCTATTGCATCAAACAGTAGGGAACTTATATCCATGATTGAAATAGCAAAACTTCATAATGTATTGCTAATGGAGGCTTTAAAAACTACCGTACTCCCTAATTTTATTAGCATTCAAGAAAACCTGCATAAAATCGGTAAAATCCGCCGGTATGTAGCTAATTATTGCAAGTATTCTTCTCGCTATGATTCGTATAAAGAAGGTGTCATACTAAATGCATTTAATCCAGCATTCTCAAATGGTTCATTAATGGATCTAGGGATTTACTGTATATATCCAATGGTCGTATTATTTGGAAAACCGACCAACGTGCAAGCTAACAGTGTCATGTTAGAGTCTGGAGTGGATGGAGAAGGCAGTATCTTAATGAAGTATGATGATATGGAAGCAGTTGTCATGCACTCTAAGATTACAACCTCTTACATGCCATCTGAAATTCAAGGAGAAAACGGAAGTATTATCATAGATAATATCTCTGACCCTGAGAATGTAGAAATTCGCTATAAAGATGGAACTAGTGAAGCAATTAGCAGAATACAAGATAAACCATCAATGTATTACGAAGTTGAAGAATTTATTAACATTTTAAAGAATGGGATACTTCTTGAGTCAAGCGTTAATTCATTTCAAAATTCCATGATTACAATTAAAATTATTGAGAATGCAAGAAAACAGATTGGTCTGTTATACCCTGCAGATAATACATAAAAACAAGATAGAGTTGAAAAAAGCAAACCTTTAGTTTAGTAAGGGTTTGCTTTTTTAAATTCATCCTTTAGTCGCCACTTACTACTTCTTTAAAAATCTCATAAGACCGTTTTTGTTTTTCTGAATCATACATATAAGTTACCGCCATGATTTCGTCTACATTATACTTCTCTTGGAAACTATTCAACTGGTTTCTTATCGAATTCTTACTCCCAAGCAATGTCATACTTGACATCTGTTTTGACATCTCCTTCTCAGGCTGGCTCCAGATAAGATCCATGTCTTTAACAGGAGGACTTAAAAGTTTTTTTGTTCCTCGAACAACATTTAAGAAAAATTGCTGCATTGTCGTCACTTCAAATGCAGCCTCTTCATCACTTTCTGCTGCAATTACATTAAGACATACAATCATATATGGCGAATCCAAGTATTCTGATGGTTGGAATTGATTACGATAAATATCAATGGCCTGCTCCATATATGTTGGCGCGAAATGGGAAGCAAATACGTAGGGCAATCCTAATCTAGCTGCTAAAACAGCTGAATCGGTTGATGAACCAAGGATATAAATCGGAATATTCGTGCCAACACCTGGATGAGCCTTAGTATAGCCTTGAACATTTTCAGGTCCAAAATAAGTAAGTAAATCTTTCACATCCTTTGGAAATGTGTAGACTGGATCATTTTGAGATCTTCTTAAGGCACTTGCTGTCATCATATCTGTTCCAGGCGCACGGCCAAGACCCAAGTCTAAACGATTAGGGTAAATGGATGCCATCGTTCCAAATTGTTCAGCAACTATCAGAGGTGAATGGTTCGGCAACATTATTCCTCCCGACCCCACACGAATATGATTTGTATGCTCCAGAGTATGTTTTATTAATATAGAAGTAGCTGAACTCACTAACGTCGGCGTATTGTGATGCTCAGCAATCCAATATCGTGTATAGCCCATCTTTTCAGTTGATTGTGCCAATTCAACCATAGACTCAATAGCTTCTTTTGTCCCTTGCCCTTCTCGAATAGGTGCTAAATTTAATACCGAAACAGGTATTTGTATTTTTTTCATTTAAAGTGTTCCTTTCATCAAGAAGTTAAAATCTAATAGTAACAATTAATAGAATGGAAACAAACTTAAATGCTTATAATGTTTTTGAACAATTAGTAATTTTTATCATAAGTGCTGAATCCAAGAAATCTAAATCTGATACTGATTTCAAATAAATACTTTTGAACACTCGTTCCTTAATTACACTTATCATTCTCTATATTATTTCTGTTACTCAAAACATGGAGCCTAACAGTACAAAAATCTATCCTAATCACACTATTTTTAAGACAATGATGTAAGTATATACTTTGGTTAGAAATATACAAATAATTTAATCTGTTATAACTGTCACTTATCTAGATGCTATAAATTTTAATTGTGAGTGTTTGTTTGGATGGTTAGTGACTATACCGTCGACATTAAACCGCTTTGTATATTTATCCATCTCATTAGTTGAAACAGTCCAAGTAAAAACCTGCCAGTTCATTTGTTTTGCAAATTTCAAAAAGTTTTTATTTACACTATTTTTGTTAATGCAGACAAACGAGATATATTCATTTAACTCTTGAATTTTCTTTTTAGATATTCTAGAAGTATCGCTAATTATTATCCCTTTGGGAATAGTAGGGAGAAGAGTGTGGAACTTTTTAATTTCCTGGTGGTTAAAGGATTGTACAATAATAGGATGATTTTTAATTTCGACTATTTGCGGGATATTCAGCATATTTGCAAGCTGTTCTGTCATACCAGGATACAGTGATGGTTTTTTCAATTCAATTAAGATGCCGATCTTCCCTTGATAATTTTCTATTATAGTACTAAGCTTCGGAATTCTTTCTCCAGCAAAACGCTCACTGTACCAACTTCCAGCATCAAGCAATGCTATTTCTTCATACGTAAAATCCTTCACCTTACCCTTACCATTTGTAGTTCTGTCAACAGTAACATCATGAATTATGACTAACTCTCCATCTTTGGTCATTTGAACGTCAATTTCAATAAAATCAGCTTTCAGTTCGATTGCCCTATCGAATGCAGCAATAGTATTTTCGGGGGCTAAGGCAGAAGCGCCACGATGAGCGATGAGTAAAGGGTTATTATTCTTTCCTGAGTGGTCTGCCTTATAGGTTGTCATACCACTTAAAATAACCAAAAGAAAGAAACCAAGGAATGTTATAAGTAATGCTCTCATATTACCAACCCTCTCATGACAAATTCCACTATACTTTTCTATCTAAGTTAATGGTCTGATAACCCTTGTTATCATTGTATAGATTTACATAATAAATGTTTTAAAAATTCAGTGTTTTTTCTGAATTTTCTTTCTATTATTCTATAATTGAAATTCGACATCCTTTTCCAAAATTCCTCCCTAAACTAACTAAACAACCAAATACCCTCACTTTTTTTCAAGCATTTAATTCAAAACACAATAAAAATAGGAGAAGAATAACCATCATCAGATGATTTTCTTCTCCATTGCTTTATTAATGCTCTACTATTTTAGTATTTAATAGAAAGGTTGATACCGTACATATTTAACTTCTGTCTTGGATTTTTAGACCAGTTAAACATAGTTACTAATTTTCGAAACAGGATGATCTTCTTAATCAACTTCATTTAAAAATCACCATCAACCTTCACAGAGGGCTGAAAAAAGTAAATCCAGTACAGTTTTTTATCGAATATTACCCCTATACTTTTAAGAAAGACTGGCTCAAATAAGCGGCATCCGCTTCAATTTTTCACTACTCTCTTCAAATATATTAGGTTTTACTTATTATTTTTTTAACTGACTTCCCATTTTCAAAGCTTTCATTAACCTTTCACTTGCTTTATATAGGAGTTCATCTCCGCGATCCATTGCTTCTTCAAGCTGCATAGGCTCATCAACAATTGGTAGTACTAATAACAATCCCTCTTGTTTAAACACTGCAAGATCGCCTTCAACTTGTCCTGTAAATGCTATAACAGGAACACCATATTTTTTTGCGATTCTAGCAACCCCAATTGGAACTTTTCCATATAGTGACTGCGTATCCATCTTTCCTTCTCCGGTAATGACAAGATCTGCTGATGAGATTTTTTCTTCTAGCTGTCCTATTTCATTAATTAAAGTAAAGCCACTTTTCATCTCTACTTGAAGGAAAGATTGAAGTGAAAAACCAAATCCACCGGCTGCACCACTACCAGTAGAATTGATTAAATCCACTCCTGTCGCCTTGACTACAGCCTTTGCGAAATGCGACATAGCTTCTTCAAACACTGGAATTTCTTCCTTCTTAATACCCTTTTGCGGACCAAAAATTGTAACTGCTCCTTCGTCTCCAAGTAATGGGTTTGTTACATCAGAAGCGATGATGAATCTCACGTTTTGCAATCGAGTATCTAAAGTAGAAAAATCAATCTGCTCGACCTGTCTTAAACTCTCTCCACACATTCTCAATTCATTACCAAATGCATTCTTGAATCTCACTCCTAAAGCTTGGAAACAACCTGTTCCGGCATCAACTGTAGCACTGCCTCCGAGTCCTAAAATGATTGTTTCAGCACCTTGATCTAAAGCTTCCACTATTAACTGCCCAGTGCCGAAAGTGGAAGCAAGATATGGATTCAGTTCTTGTTTATTTAATAGTGGTAAACCTGATGCAGCAGCTGTTTCAACAATAGCCGTTTTCGAACTTTTAATCCATCCAAAGGTTGCCTCAATGCTTTGACCAAGTGGATCTTCAACTTTTTTTATGATTTTTTCCCCACCAACTGCTTCCAGAATTGCATCAACTGTACCTTCGCCACCGTCAGCCATTGGCACATTCAAAACTTCAACAGTTGGATCAACAGCCAATAAGCCTGCATGAATCATTTTGGATGCATCTGCACTTAGCACTGATCCCTTAAACGAATCTGGTGCAACAACAATTTTCAATCCATTCCCTCTTTTCTACTTTTTTAACCACATCACTTGATATGGTGCTAACTCTATACTAATTTGGTTTCCAAGAACCGAAACCTCTTCTCCTGAAACAATGTCTCTTACTTCTTTGACTTGTTCCCAACCGAATAAATCTAGCGATATATTTACTGGTACATTTTTGTTAGAAACATTAATAAGTACTGCTATACTTTCTTCTTTATCGATAGATTTTCTAATAATAGAAAATACACTTTCATCTATATTAATTACTTTTTGTTCTCCATTTGGATGGAAAGATTTTTCTAACTGACGTAACTTAATCATCTTCTGGTATGCTGTGAAAACAAGGTTTCTTAGCGAATTTTGATCATTCAGTTCAGTTTGCACGCGAGCTCTATCAAGCTTCTTACGGTTAATAGAACGGTATCTTCCTGATTCCTCTACACCTGCTAAGTCGTTTTCCGAACCAAGTAAACTATGAATATAAATACCCGGAACACCTTGCATTGATAATAAAATAGACTGAGCTGCAATAAAGCGTTCTGTTTTCACTGAAGCATCTTCACTTGGGTGTGATAATGCATTTAAATAATTTATGTTTAATTCATAAGGACTCTTTGTACCATCTCCGTTATTTTTAAATGATACAAATCCACCATTTTCTTGGACTTTTTCAACCATAGCACTTAGTTCGTCTTTACTTAAAATGCCTTCTACAGGACGAACACCAATCCCATCATGTGAAGAGAGAAAGTTAAAGTAAGTAGTATCTTCAGTTGTTGGTTCTAATGAATCAGCCCATGATAGTAACTTTTGTGCATTTCCAGTTTGGAGAGTATGCAGTGTAAGTGGTGGAAGTGGGAACTGGTAAACCATATGGGCTTCATTATGACCATCACCAAAATAACTAATATTTTCTTTATGTGGCACATTTGTTTCCGTAATAATAATTGTATCAGGTGCTGCAGCTTCAAGAACGTCTCTCATGATTTGAACAAGTTTATGTGTTTCTTCTAAATGAATACATGTAGTACCTATTTTTTTCCACATAAACCCAATTGCATCTAATCTCAAGAAACGTGCACCTTTGTCTATATACATTAATAATATTTCAAGGATATGTAGTAACACTTTTTCATTTTCATAATTTATATCTATTTGATCATCACTAAATGTAGTCCATACATGCTTCTCGCCAGTCAATGTTTCAAACTTTGTTAATAGCGGCAGTGCACGTGGTCTTGTTACTTTGCTGTAGTCTGCTTCAGGGTCTGATTCAACAAAATAATTTAGGTATTCTGGATTTCCTTTTAAATATTCTTGAAACCAATGACTCTCTTTTGAAATGTGATTGATTACACCATCAAACATAAGCTTATAATCTTTTGATAACTTCTGAATATCATTCCAATCACCGAGATCAGGGTTCACTTTTTCATAATCAATAACAGAAAAACCATCATCTGATGAATATGGATAGAATGGTAATAAGTGGATGTTTGTAATAGTCTCTTTTGTATTTTCATTCAAAAATTCATGTAAGCTTTGTAGAGCTGCTTTTCCTTCTTCTCTAATCGAGTCTCCATAAGTGATTAGCATTACATCTCTTTCACTCACCCATTTTTTTTCTGGATTGCCTCTATGGTTTTCTAGCAAATCCAAAATACTATTAAAAATAATATGTCCTTTTTCACTTCCGTACACATCATTTAAATTTTGTATGATAGTTTGTTTTTTCATTTTTGATAGATTTGGTAAATTCATTTAATATCACCTTTCTTTTTCCATTTCATATCTTTCTTTATGGTATTATTTCTCACCAATTTCATTCATTACAAACGCCACATATAAAAGCACGGCTTGTTCTAAGATTCGTGGGTCATTACCTGTCAGTTCTTTAACCTTTTTTAGCCTATACTGTAAAGTGTTTTTATGAATATACAATTTATTAGCTGCATCGTTAATCGACTGATTACATTGAAAAAACACTTGTAATGTTTCTAATAGTTGTTCCTTCTTTTGAATTTCATTTAACTTAAGAGTGCGTTCAATGAAATCATCTCGAGTTTCCTTTGAGATTTCCCCTATAATTGATTCAAGCCCCATTTCATCATAAAACCTAATTGTTTGTTTTTCAGAAGTTCTTCCAAAGGAAATGGCACGATCAGCCTCTTTAAAGGACTTTGTAATCCCTATCAAACCTTCATGATACCTGCTAACACCACAGTCTACTTCATATCCGTGTTTTTCAATAATTAACTTCTGAACTTGCCCAATTTGATAGCGAATTTGTTCTTTTTGTTTATTTATCGGTTCGTTAGGATTCACCGGGAGCAGAACCGTATATCTTGAGCTCCCTGTAATTACAATAAGTGCATCCTTTTGGTTTTCATAATATGTTTTTACTGTTTGTAAGATATTTTGGCGAATTCGCTGAACTTCCAGTTCCCCTCTTACATCTAGCTGATTATTTTTCAAGTGCTCGTATACCAACTCACTGAAGTTTTTTAAATCAAAGACGAGTACTATTCTAGGTAAATAAACATTAATCTCCATAAACCAGCCTCTTGAAGCGAAAAGTTTATCACTTTCCCACCTTCCCGAGATCCATTCGTCTATATATGCACCTTTGGCCTGTTGCTCTAGCCCAAGTTGCTGATCCAAATAGGCTTCTTTAACAAGGATCTCAGTCATCTTTTGAATTACTTCTCCCATTTGTCCTACTTCTACTTCGGAACCAGTAATTCCAATCACACCTACAATATGTTCCTTAAAATAGACAGGGAGATTCACGCCAGCTTTTACTCCTTTTAACTGACTATCTTTTTTAATGACAACTTTTTTCTTTGTTTTTATTACTTCTAATGCACCCTCATGAAAATCACCTATCCGCTCTCTATCGATGCTTGCTATTATTTTAGCATCGCTGTTCATGAAGTTAACATTAAGCTTAATTACTTTTTCTGTTTCTTCAACAATCGATTGAGCAAGTTCAGATGAAACTAACATGACTAACACCTCTAAGATTTTTTTAATAGTTGAACTGAATTGAAAAAGTCAACCTGAAATTACTTATCCTTTCACTGCACCATCCATAATTCCTTTTATAAAATAACGCTGAAGTCCAATCAGAAGCACTACAACTGGAATAATCGTGATAAGATTAGCAGCTAAAATTTGTGACCAAGGAATTGCCACACTTTCTGATGTAAGCATTGCAAGCTTCAGTGGAAGAGTATATTTTTCTTCGCTTTGTAATAATACAAGAGGCATAATAAACGAGTTCCAATTGTTAACGAACTCAATAATAATAAGCGTGGTAATAGCAGGTTTTATGATTGGCACGATAATTCGGAAAAAAATTCGGAATTCACCACACCCATCCATTCTGGCTGCCTCTATAAGTTCATCTGGTATATCATCCATGTATTGCTTCATAAAAAAGATTCCAAATACCGTTACAGCAAATGGTAGTATTAAACCGAGCAGTGAATCATATAAGCCAAACTTAATGATAATAAAATACAATGGTAAAAGTAAGGCTGGAGGTGGCACGGTCATAGTGCCAACTAAAATCATAAATAAAACATTTTTTCCGAAAATCCGCTTCTTTGACAGTGCATATGCAGCTGTTGTTGCGAAAATGGTAATAAGTATAGTTGCTGACACTGAAACAATTAGAGAGTTTGCAAATGTTTGCGTGAAATCCAAACGAGACCAAATATGAACAAAGTTCTCCCAGTGAAATTCCTCTGGCCAAAACGTAGGTGGAAAACGGGTAATTTCACGATCACTTTTTACACTTGAGATAAAAAGCCAGTAGATTGGCATCATAAACAAGACACACATTGTCCACATTAGTATTTGAAAAATAACTCCTTGTTTTTTCATTACTTTCCCCTCCTTATCCGAGACGTTTATCTACCGCACGCTTTTGAATAACAGTAATAATTATTACAATGAAAAATAAAATGTATGACATCGCTGACGCAGAGCCAATTCTAAAGAATTTAAATGCCTCATTATAAATTAAAAAGGGAACTGTAATCGTAGAATCACCAGGACCCCCGCCCGTCATTACGTATACTTCTTGAAAAACTTTTACCGTATCTATCATCAGAAGCACACTAACTACAAGTGTAATACGACTTAATAATGGCCAAGTGATTTTCCAGAACTTCTGAAAAGCATTCGCTCCATCAATTTCGGCAGATTCATATAGGCTATGTGAAATATTTTGTAACCCAGCTAGATAGATCAACATAAAATACCCTATTTTTTTCCATGCACTCATTACCGCTATAACAGGCATAGCAAGTAAGGAACTCGACAACCAGTTTGGACCATCAATATTAAACTTATTTAATATGGCATTGACCATTCCTTGTTCACTATTAAATATAAACATAAATATTAAACTCGCACTTATAATGGAAATAATATAAGGGATAAACAATACGGTTCTAAAGAAATTCACACCGCGCATTTTTTGGTTTAATAACACCGCTAACAGTGCTGCACCAACTAGAGTAATTGGAATATAGATTAAACCAAAATATGCAGTATTAAAAAGTGCTTTAATAAATAAATCATTTTGAAATACTTCCACATACTGTGTAAAACCTACAAATTCACCTGGGATTTCAAATAATCCAGAATTTTTTAGTTCAAGAGGTCTAATTTCTTTAAAACTAACAATAAGTGCCCAAACAATAGGATACATTAGAAATATTGTTAAAATAACCATCGCTGGCAGTAAAAATGCATATCCGGTCCAATCAAACTTTTTAAATCCTTTTGATTTCCCCTTGGATTTTCCCTTCATTGATTCACCTTTTTTTAACTTATTTGTTAATACACCCATATACTAACCTCCTTAATAAAAGGAGAGCACCAACCAAAATTCGTGTCGGTGCCCTTTATTTATATTATTTTTTAAGTATTTCATTTCCTTTTTCTTCAATCGTTTTTAATACTTCTTCAACAGTTTTATTACCTGTGACTAAGTTATTTAATTCAGCTTGATATACTTCTTCTTCAACACGAACCCAAGCCTCAACTGGAGAAGAAATACTCGGATTTTTTAGTCCTTCTATGAACACTAAAAAGTCTGGATTTTCCTTGAAATAATCTGCTTCTGCAAGATCTTTACGCATTGGTACACGGAATGGGTAGTAATTACCATCTTCACCTTTTTCACCAAGCATGATCATTTCTTGCGCTTCTTTTGATCCTAAGTACTTAATTAATTCTTTTACAGCTACTTCTTTTTTCTCATCAATCCCACTTGGAATAGCCAGCATATAAGGTCCTAAGTCAGATGCAGAACCACCTGGTCCTGCTGGAGCTAGAGCTGCTGCAACTTCAAACGGACTGCCGTTCTTCCAGATATCTGTTATTCCCCATGGACCTTGGAATTCCATAGCAACTACTTCATTTCGGAAATCAGCCATTACAGCTCCCCCATCCTTAGTTGCTGTATCTGGAGGTGTTACTTCATCTACTAATTTCTTATAAAAAGTAAATGCTTCTTTACCTTCTGGTGAATTAAGTCCTACTTTGTAAGAGTCACCATCTTGTTTAACAATGTCTGCACCAGCTTGATTTACAAACATGTTTACAAGCCAAGTGATATCATGATGTTGTTTACCTACTAGCCCTAGACCATATTGATCAATCTTCCCATCACCATTTGTATCAATTGTTAACTTCTTCGCAGTTTCATAAAGCTCATCCCATGTTGTTGGAGCTTTATCAATGCCAGCTGCTTCAAACATAGTTTTGTTGTAAACTAATTGGATGGTGTGTCCAAGCCAAGGGAAACCATATAATTTTCCATCTACAGATCCTAAACCAATAACTTCTTCATAGAAGTTATCAGACTCTGCTTTAAAATCTTCAGTTAGATCAACAAATGCCCCTTCTGAACCAAGGTTTTTAACTTCACGGTAAGGAACTTGTAATAATTCTGGTGCTTCACCGCTTAATATTTGAGTTAATAACTTTTGGTTATTTTGTGAAGAAGAAACAAGTTCAACTTTTATTTGTTCATTTTGTTTTTCAAATTCATTGATGATTTTTTGAATTGCTTCACCTCGTCCTGATGTTGTATCCCACGCGATTTGCATTCGAATAGAAACCGGCTCTTTATCACCTATAACCTCATCTTTAGCGTTGCTACATCCAACTAATACAAGTCCTAACATCATTAATACTGCAAGAAATTTCGATAGTTTTTTCATTAATATTTCCCCCTTAATGTTTTATTGTTTTTTTTTATATAACTAGTTTCTATACTGAGCATCTCTTGACAATGACTGGTGTTATTAATGTCCGTGTAATCGTATTTTCATTATTTGAAAGTTGTTCAAATAAAATTTCCATTGCTGTTTTGCTAATCTGCACCTTGGGCTGATCAATTGTAGTAAGAGGTGGATACATAAACTCCCCCATCTTTACATTGTCAATACCAAGAACAGCTATGTCTTTGCCAATATTTAATCCTCTTTCATGAATAGCACGGTAAACACCTAAAGCTCTTTCATCTCCAGATATGAAAATGGCTTCAATGTCATTTCCCCTTAATAATTCATCGGTTTTTTCGTAAGCTACTTTCATATCCGTAATTCCGAAAAACACGACAGGTTTAATGTTATTTTCTTCACAGTACTTTTTGAATCCAAAAGCACGTTCTTGATTCACAATAAAATCTTCACTACCTAGAAAAAAGACAAACTTTTTATAGCCGTGTTCAACTAGAAAACTCGCTCCTAAGTAACCTGCAAATTCATTATCTAAATCAACATAAGGAGTATCAAAGTGCGTTTTATCTTTTCCAATAATTACAAAAGGTAGCTTATGTCTTTTTAAAAACTCTATTCTTTTATCGTTATTCTTTGTATCAAACATGATAGCCCCATCACAAAATCCATGTTTAATAAGATAGAATCCGTCATTTTCATCTTCCTCAAAGCTGTCGGCAGAAGAAGATGAAATGACTAAACAATAGCCTTTTTCCTTGGCTTCTCGATAAAGCTCTTGGATGATTTCATTGTGAAAAGTTCCCCAGTATAATCCTTGGTGTCTATCTAAAAAAACGACAATTTGATTTGTCTTTTTTTCTTTTAATCGGCGTGCAAGACCATTCGCTTCAAAACCTGTCTCATCAACAATTGCTTGTATTTTCATCCGGGTTTCTAGTTTAACGTTTGGATCGTTGTTAATGACACGAGAAACGGTCCGAATTGATACTTGGCTTTTTTCAGCAACATCTTTAATTGTGATTCTTTTCCCCACGTATTTTATTCACCTACCTATATTTGCCATCGATGGCATTTATCAAGAAGCTAAATTGTGTATTTTAAAGTTAGATATTCATAGTGTTTTTTCTGGTTCAAATACTTTTATTAAATAGTCATAAAGTGCTTCATAGGAGTAATGTTCTTTACCAATCATAAAATTATGGTCGACAACTTCCTTATATTTTTGACTGTTTGTTAACGTCAAGATTGCATCATTTGCCACTTCTTTTACCAGACTCTCTTGAACTTCAACTAGACCATCATCATTCACTGAATGTGTATTACCTAGCGAATCAAATTTGAAATTCTTCGACTTAATATCTGTTCCATACACAGGGTATTCATATATTACCATTGTCCTTTTGGCAAAAACAGCTTCAAGCAGTTGATTTCCCCAACCTTCGAGTATGCTTGGATAAGTTACATAATCAGCGTGCACATACGCATCCCAAAGTGCATAAGATTTCTTGCCCTCTATTTGCATACGCTCTGACTCTATCAGGTGGTTTACATATCGGATCTCGACATTTAAATCTTCCGCTTTCTTATTCAACAACTCTAAATATTTATCGGTTGATTCTGGCAAACCTGCAAAAACATAAACAATCTTACTATCTTCTGAAAAAGTCTTTCCGTTATACATCCCTTTTTCTCTTAAAGTGTTTATGTGTTCTAACTTCTGCATTTCTGCAACCACATCAACACCAAGCTCTATCGCTTTTCGCTCAGCAATTCGTGTAGCCTGAAGTACAATTAGATCATTATCTTTTACTCCAATTGCTTCGCGGAAATCTTTGTTGTAATCATCAAAGCCCCAAGTATCCTCAGAAAAATCGAAAACGTTCGGAACAACAGTTGCTTTAATTCCCCTTCTTTTGTACAGTTCTTCTTTTGCAATTTCATTAATTACAACATGTTTAACATTTTTTAAATTAGGTGGGAAATATTCCTCAAGTAATTCTTTAACAAATGAACACGTTGGATTACTGTACCGAACACGTTCCCAGTGGAAATCATGATGATGGGAAATGAACTTAATACCTGTTCTCTTTGCGACATTTGTAAAGGCAATGCCAGCTGGAAGTGCCCAACCAAGTGACCAAATGTTGTTTGGTACAATAAGGTCAATTTTTTCTTTTACGATGAATTCACAAAGCTTCTCTTCAATCTTCTGTGAAAAGGAAAATATGTCTTCTTTTAATTCTTCATCTGTTAAATAATCAACTAATTGATCATAAGCATTTTCAACAAACCTGTCGTTTAATGGATGCTTATAATGTAGTTCTGGTATTACATAAGCATTTGCAGTTCCTTCGCTACCGGCAAGGAATATTACTTCATGACCCATACGCTCAAGAACGAGTTTCCATTTTTCCATTTCGAGTGAGACACCATCTGTTTCTCCAACTCTAAAATGAGCTAATGCAATCTTAATATTGTCCACCTCTTTTATTGCCAACGTTGGCATTTTATAATATTCTATCTTTTTACAATCTTTCAAATGTTACGTTGATTTAACATAAATCAATCTTACATGATGTTGTAAACGTTTACCATTGTCTTTCGTAATAAAAAAATCTTTTTATATTACTTTTAAATTGTTACGCGTACCAATGACTTAACAAAAAGCACACCATCTCATCGGTTATCTTTAAGGAATTTTATTTTTTCAGGAGGTCTGTACAGTATGCAGTCTACTTTTTCAGCTAGGCTATTTACAGAATGTTAGATGTTGTCTTTAATTAGTCAACTACTAGAGTTGACAATATTCACGAACAATAAAGTTATCTCTTAAAGCTCAATGTAGATTTTTTAAACGAAGTTGATTGAAGTGGAAGGACGCGCGACTCCTCGAAAATGCATCGCATTTCCCTCGTGCGGTAAAAACTCATGGAAGCATATGCAATATCCAGCTGGAACAGCGGGCCATTGGAGGCACCCAAGGAGCAAGTCCCGAGTTCACTCGCCGCCCGCCTAGCGGAAAGCGAGCTTCCTGTAGCTGAAATCAACAACAATGTTTAACAAAGCCATAAAGTTAAGAAAAAATTACAAACGAATTCCCTGCTACCGCAATAAATGTATTTCCTAATGATAAAATTCACCCGATACGTTCCATAAATGGGGCCTTTTATATCCGCTGGCTTTATAATCTCTGATTACTTAATACGACCTTCTTCTCTCAATATTTGTTCGAACGCCATTAAAACTTCACGATCATAATGAGTTCCAGCTAGTTTCCTAAGTTCAGCAATTGCTAAGTCTACAGTGTATGCTTTCCTATAAGATCTATCCTCTGTCATGGCATCAAATGTATCACTTACCGCTATTATTCTCGCTTCCAAAAGGATGTCTTCTCCACATAAACCATAAGGGTAACCACTACCATTTAATCTTTCATGATGCTGTTCAATAATAGGGGCTAGTTCCTTATAGTATGAATCCATTATCATTTCAGCACCGTCTTTAGGGTGTTTTTTAATGATTTCATACTCTTCCTGTGTTAATTTACCTGGTTTATTTAAAATTTCATCTGGGACATGAATTTTTCCAATGTCATGTAGAACAGCTGCCAAATTAATATTCTCTATTTGAACTTTATTTAGTTTTAACTGTTTAGCTATTTTCACAGAATATTTTGCAACTCTATCACTATGCTTATGAGTATATCTATCTTTTATTTCAACTTGTTTAGTAATCTCCATAAGAGAAGAAATGTCCTTACTTATATGAATGAATGTTGGTTCTGTGAAAATACATAATAATGTTACTTTTGATAATGCAGTAAAAAAAATCGACTCTTTTAGACCTCTTGCTGTGAAGTAATCTTCTGGACCATATATATTCCTTGTACCATTTATTTCACAAACAACTTCACCTGTTAAGATAAAATAAAATTCCAATGCTTGAGAATTTTCACTTGGATAAATATAGAATAACTTTCCTTCTTCAATGGACTGCTGTATTACTTCGACACCGTTACCTCTAGTTAATAAACTAAAAACTCCGTTATTTGTAAAATCTACTTTTTCTAAAAAGGATCCATTTACTCCAATAGTAAAGCCTTCCATTATATCCCACCTTATTGCGAATAAAAACGAGTTCAAAAAGAACTCGTTTTTATTTTACTACAAAATTATTCTGAATTGTTAGATATATTTTAACATCCTACAATTCTAATCGGATCAATCCAAACCCATCTATCTGCGAATCGTACTAGTTTCCAACTACACTCAGCTAATACCCCTAATTGTGCCGCCTGTCTAATTGTTTCATTCGACATTTCAAGTGTTTTCTCAAAAACATCTGATATCACTTTTTCTAGATCAGTTAAATATTTTTCTGTTTTTTCTTGATGTTTTTCTGACTTCTTATTTATTTTCTCTGTTAATTTATTAATTTTTTCATTTAGTTTTTGTCTATCTTTATCACTTGCTGTCACTAGTTCCATTGTTAATTCACTTATTTCAGATTGAATTTCAGCTATTTTTTGATTTATTTTTAATTCTTCCTCAATCAATTTCTCATCTATTTTAGTTAATTTTTCAAGTAGTTTTTTGTATTTCTTTTCATCTCTCTTATCCTTCTTTTCATCTTCTAATTCTCTTAGTACTTTTTCCTTCTCTTCTCTCAATTTAACAATCTCTTTAACTTCCTCAATTTCTCTAATATCTTTCAAGTAATTTGATTGTAGCTTATCTGCATATTCCACTGCTTTTTCAATTTTTTCATCAATTTCTTTGTTAGTCTTTTCTATCATTTCTATTGCTTTGGATACATCCTTACTTTCAGATGCAAATGCCGTTGAGCTTACTCCCCAAAATAAGGCAGTCGTTAAAAATAATAATATTATATTTTTCATTTTCGTACCCCTCCAAATAATAGATTAATTGTCTTTCAAATTATACTAATTCACACAAAAAAACTAACTAAATAAGATATTTAGATAAGAAGTATATAATCTATCATTATTATACATGGTATATTTTCCAAGCTCCATGTCTTTCTTTGTATATTTTTGTAATATTTTGATACTTTTCGTTTATATATATATCTTTTTATAAAAATCGCGCGTCCTAAACCTTTCGAAGGGACAAAATACTAGAATTATATTCAAAAAACCCGAGTTTTTTCATAGAATTTCTACTAAAAATGCATTAATGCATATTAATGAAAAATTCAATATATAAGGCTCCCTGAAAATAAGGGGATCTTCGTTCCAGAACACTCGCTTTCCGTGGGGCGGGCGGTGAGCCAATTCGGCACTTGCACCTATATATATAAGTACTGGTTTAAAGCTAACTAATAAAACAAAAATGATAGGGAATACTATTTGAAAAACTGGAGAGAATCTTATGTACCTTATATACGTATTTCTATTTTCGTTAGCTGGAATTATTTGGGGCGATTGGAAGAACTGGAGAAAATATTATCCAACTATCCTATTTTTTATCATGGTTGATCTTTTGTATAATTTTCTATTTTTCAATTATTCAATGTGGATTTTTCATGAAACTGTTTTTGGAGAGAACATACTAAATAAGCATACTTATATTGTTCTTATACATTTTCTGTTCATATACCCAATGGTTATTTTTATTTTCTTAGGACGGTTCCCAACAAAACGAAAACATCAAGTAGGATGGATACTAGTTTGGACAACTATATTTATTTTTAGAGAATTCATCAATTTACAACTAGGCCTCATTACACATCATAATGGATGGAATATATGGTGGTCATTAATTTTTGATATTGTCATGTTTTGTATCCTGCGGCTTCATTTTAAAAATCCAATGTTAGCAATGTTTTTTTCTTTTATATGGGTTATTTTATTATGGAATGTTTTTCATATATCAACCAATATTCTAAAATAAGGAGCTTCCAAATGCTTTATATTATGATGATATTTGTTACACTGACTTGGGTTATATACCTTAAAAAGACTAAAAATATTTCATGGCATTTCTTAATAAATACTGCTGCAATCGGGGTCATGTTCGTTGATATTATAGAAATTATTTTTAATCAGTTAATGGGGTTGTATAAATTTCCAACAAAATTTCTATCAGACCCTTTGAAAGATAATCAATTAGGTGTTATTTTTAGTGATGTTCTCATTTTACCTTTCACAGCTCTCTTATTCACCTATTTTTCATCTATATATAAGAAGTGGAAAGTGACAATACTATTTACAGTTTGTTACATATTAATGGAAGTGTTATTTTTAAAAACAGGTTATATTATCTATAATAAATGGTCAATATGGCTTTCTTTCTCAGCTTATCTGATTGGCTTTTCCTTCTTTTCTTTATTTGCTAACCGACTGGTTAATTACGATCCACCTATTCCATATCGTATTCGACTACTTTCATTCACATATAGTATAACTGCTATTATCGGAGGATTATTAGGCGGAGCATTAATCGAATTATATCAATGGAGACCTGGAGTTTTCGAATTTCCACCTGCTGATGATCGATTTGCTGACCTTGGTTTAAGTTTAATTTTAGCATTAATGATATCGACTATTATCCCATTTGTTTTATACAAATATAAACTATTAATGTTTTTACTTTTAACTTCAATTATTGTTACTTTTTCGTTTTATGCTTCACAACAAGGTTGGCTCATTTATCATAAATGGAATCATTTTCTAACAGCTATTAAATGGTTTGCCCCAATCATTATTGTCTATTTTTATGATCGATGGGAATCAAATAGATAGTGCCAGGTACCTTCCGTTTAACTGGAAGACCCCTGGCACTATTATTTTCTATAAAATTTGTGATAAGAAGGTTTTAGTTCTTTCATGCTTAGGGTTTTCAAATATTTCATTTGGTGGTCCAACTTCTATGATTTCCCCAAAATCAAATAACACAACTCTATCAGCTACTTCGCGAGCGAAGTTCATTTCATGCGTAACAACAAGCATAGTCATCCCTGATTTCGCTAGGGTCTTCATAACGTCTAGTACTTCCTTTATCATCTCAGGGTCTAAGGCTGAGGTCGGTTCATCAAACAACATAATCTTAGGTTGCATCGCTAAAGCTCTGGCAATAGCTACCCGTTGCTGTTGTCCTCCTGATAGTTGACCCGGGTATTTATTTGCTTGTTCCGGAATACCAACACGTTCCAACAATTCTTTTGCAATTTGTTCAGCCTTAGCCTTTTTCCATTTCCTTACCCAAATTGGCGCTAAAGTGATATTTTTAGTAATTGTCATATGAGGGAAAAGATTGAATTGCTGGAACACCATTCCTGTTTCTTTTCGGATAGCCTCTATATTTGCAACATCGTTTGATAGATTAATCCCATCAACATGAATTTCACCTTTTTCAAATTCTTCTAACGCGTTAATGGTTCGAATAAAGGTTGACTTTCCAGAACCCGAAGGACCAAGAATAACAACAACCTCACCTTTTTTCACGGTTAAGTCAACATCTTTTAATACATGGAGATCTCCGTACCATTTATTAAGTCCTTTTACTTCAATAATATCTTCTCTATCTTCAAGGGGAGCTGTTTTTTCTTGTTCTTGTGTACTCATCTGACTTCCTCCTTTTATTGATGTTATCTTTCACCTACACCTAATGCAACTTCTAATCTGCGGCTAACATAAGACATTAAGTAACAGAAAATAAAGAATACAAAGGCTACGAATACAAATGACTCCATTTGCTTTCCTAAGAATTCAGGATTTGCAATAATTTTACTAGCCATTCCTAGAAGGTCAATAAGACCCACAATTGATACTAATACAGTGTCTTTAAATATACTAATAAATTGACCGACCATGGCAGGAATCACTGCCCTTAGTGCTTGTGGCATTATTATAAATGTCATCATTTTCGGTGTACTTAATCCTAAAGCATGCGCTGCTTCAAATTGCCCTCTAGGTAAAGATTGAAGTCCACCACGAACATTTTCAGCAAGATAGGCAGCATTAAATAATGTAAATCCAATCATTGCTCTTAACACCTTGTCCAGCTCAATTGCGCCTCCCAAAAATAACGGAAGCATTAATTGGGCAACAAACAAAACAGTAATTAACGGGATTCCACGAATCAATTCAATGTAAATTATGCTAAACCACTTAATAATCGGTAATTTGCTTCTCCTACCTAATGCTAGTAAAACTCCAAGGGGAAATGATGCAATTATAGAAATAACCGCTATTAATACTGTAAGTAAGAAACCACCCCAGAAGTTCGTTGGCACTTCATTTAGCAACCCAAATCCTTGGATAAAGAACATCGCTACTGGAATTAAGAGAAACCACCCAAGCAATACTGGTTTTTTTAAGCTCATTTTCTTTCTTGTAATGAAAAATCCACTAATAATTAAGAGAATATTAGCTGACAGCCATATACGTGAATCTGTTGAGATAAAGGGAAGTACTAATACTGTCGTCATTACAATTCCAATAAAAACAGCAACATATCTCATCGTACCTTTCCAAATACCCCAAGATAATCCGAGTAAGGCTGAAGTTATTGAAATGGCAACCCATATCCGCCATAGTTCACTGCTTGGATATTGTCCAACCATTAGTAATTTGAAATTCTTAGAAATTACAGTCCATTCTGCAGTAAAAAATACCCAATGAAACGTGTTTGTTATTGTATAAAAAGTGAAAATCGAGAAAACTATGGTTAATAGCGTGTTCCACCAATTTTTAAATAAGTTTCTTTTTAACCAATCGAGAACACCGATTCGGGATTTTGGAGGAGCTATTTGTTCACTTTGAATCTTTTGATTTGTAGGAAATTCGGTGTTATTCATTGTGGTCACCTCTCAACAATTTGACTACGTTTATTAAATTGATTCATAAAGAATGATGTTAATAAACTGAATGTTAAATAAACAAGAATCATGATTGTAACTGCTTCAACTGCCTTACCTGTTTGGTTCAATATGGTTTCACCAACACTTACAACTTCTTGATATCCAACAGCGATCGCCAAACTTGAATTTTTTATTAAGTTTAAATATTGACTTGTTACAGGAGGAATAATTACACGAATAGCCTGTGGGAAAATAACTAACCTCATAGTTGTTGTTTCTTTTAACCCTAAAGCCTTTGCGGCTTCCACCTGTCCTTTTTGTACACTTTGGATTCCACCACGAACGATTTCTCCTATATATGTTGATGTATAAATAACTAAGCCCAAGAGTATGGCTAAAAACTCAGGTGACATACGATATCCACCTATAAAGTTTCGACCTTGAATAGACGGAAGTGAAATATGAAAAGGAGGTCCCATTGTTATTAGGAATGAAACAATTAATGAAGCTACAATCGCTCCAATTGCCCAAAAGCCTGGGTATTTTCGCACGCCTGATTCAACCTGCTTCTTTAGCATGACCTTCCACATAATCACAGCGGAGATAACACCAATAATAAACAGGGATGTCCAGATTAATGTGCCAGTTGTGGGAGTATACCATGGAATTGCTACGCCACGATTACTAAAATAAACAGATAAAAAATTTACGCCTTCTTCTATTTTTGGAAGTGGCAAAAAGATAGCAAAATACCAAATGCTAATTTGAACTAAAAGTGGCGTGTTTCTAAATATCTCAACGTAAACGCTTGCCGTTTTATTTACAAGCCAGTTATTTGATAGTCGGGCAATTCCAATAACGAGTCCAATTATACTCGCTAAAATAATCCCAAAAAAAGAAACACGTAATGTGTTTAATACTCCAACCAGAAAAGCCTTACCGTAAGAACTTGTTGGAGAATATTCTATTAGGGTTTCTGAGATACCAAATGAGGCCGAAGACTTTAAAAAAGTAAATCCTAAGGCAATTCCCATTTGTTTTAAGCCACTTATTGCATTATTAATTAAGAAGATTGCACTTAAGATAATAATTAGAGCAAAAACGCCTTGTAATAAAAGGGGTATAACTTTTTTATCTCGCCAAAAAGGTGTTGTGACTGTTGCTGTTTCTTTTTTCATCGCTTGTTTCACCTCGCTGAAATTGTATTGACTAAAAAAGTAGGCCTGCAAACTTTTTAGGTTAGCAGGCCATACTGCTTATACTATCTTAATGGAGGGGCATACATAATACCGCCATCTGTATAAAGTGCATTTAATCCACGTGAAAGACCAAATTTAGTGTCAGGTCCTAAGTTTCTATCAAAAATTTCACCATAATTACCTACTTGTTTAATAGCTTGATACATAAAATCGTTGTTTAATCCCATTTGACTTCCTAAATCACCATCTGATCCTAATAGACGCTTAATAACAGGATCTTCGCTATTTACAAATTCATCAACGTTTTTCGAAGTAATTCCTAGCTCTTCAGCTTCAATTAATCCAAAAACAACCCATTTAACTACATCAAACCAAGCATCATCTCCACCGATAACTGCTGGTGCTAAAGGTTCTTTAGATAAAGTTTCATCTAGTATTACGTGTGCAGATGGATCAGCCATAATTGCTTTACGAGCAACCAAACCTGACTTATCTGTAGTATAAGCATCAACACTTCCACTCTCATATGCCGCTATTGCAGCATCTTGGCTATCATATACTACAGCCTCGTAGTTAATACCATATTTTCTCATTTGGTCAGCTAAGTTAAGCTCTGTTGTTGTACCAGACTCAACAGATATACGTGCACCCTCAAGATCTTTTAAAGATTTCATTCCACTTGCCTTTGTTACGATGATACCTTGACCATCATAAAAAGTAACAGGAGCAAAATTCAGTCCAACACTCGTATCACGAGAAATTGTCCAAGTAGTGTTACGTGATAATAGGTCTACCTCACCTGTTTGAACAGCAGTAAAGCGTTCTTTAGATGAAAGTGGGCGGTAATCAACTGCATCAGCATCTCCTAAAACAGCTGCTGCTACTGCACGTGCAAAATCTACATCGAAACCAGAGTAAGTTCCGTCAGACTCCAAGTAACTAAAGCCAGGTAATTCACCGTTTACACCTGCATTAAGTTTTCCTCGATCCTTAACAGTATCAAGTAAAGATGTTTTTTCTTCTGTAGATGCTTCATTACTACACCCTGTTAAGAATACTGAAAATAATAGGCCTACGCTTAGTAAAATTGTCGTAATTTTTCTCATAATAACCTCCTAAGATATTTTTTTCTTTAGTCACCCGAAATAGTTTGAATAGTTAAACTATTGCTTACTTTATAAATATATTACAATATTGTTACATTTTCAATCTTTTTATTATTTTTATCAAAGTTTTTAGGGACGAGGGGACAGGTTTAGTGTCCCATTTTGAATTGTTCAATAAGTCTAATAGACAGGGACAAGGTACCTGTCCCTCTGTCCCAAAAATTTTCTATTGACATCCACCATTTAACCAATTAAAGTGAAGATTATAAATTTTCTTACAAACTAAATACGTAATCTCTTATCGAGAGAGGCGGAGGGACTGGCCCTATGATGCCCGGCAACCGTTCCATTATGGAATTGGTGCTAAATCCTGCAAAACATGTATTTGTTTTGACAGATAAGAGAGGAACATCCGATATATTGCGATGAAACCTCTCTTTTAGAGAGGTTTTTTTACGTTTATTCGTATACTCCTCTCCCAATCTAGTGAACACAAAAATCAGAATTAAAGGGGAGAAAATCAACATGAAAAAATCAATTATTAAGACGGTTTGTACTTCAACACTTGCACTATCATTACTTTTAACAGGGTGTTCAGCAGGTGATTCAGCGAAAAAGTCGGGTAATAATGAAAAAGTCTCTTTTGAGAATGTACCGGAGCGGTTTGCATCTGGTGCAGGTGCAAAAATAAAGGTTATCCGTAAAATTGGTGGAGATGATCATACAGCACAATTTTTAGCTGGAGCAAAGGAAGAAGGAGAATCACTCGGATTTCAAGTTGATGTGTTCTCAGCGAATGGTGACAGCGCCAAGTTCCATGATGCAATTGAGCAAGCATTAGCACAAGATTATGACGGCTTTATTATTTCTCACGGTGATGATGGAGCGACTGTTGATGGAATTGCAAAATTGACTAAAGCAGGAAAAAGTGTAGTAACTTTTGACTCAAACCCTGACATTGCTTCCATTAATGGAGTGACGTTAACTTCCCAAGATGATGAGGCATTAGCAAAATTAGCACTTGATCAATTGGTGAAGGATCATAACGGAGAAGCCAACGTTGTATACCTTTGGGTAGACGGATTCCCTCCAATGGTTAGAAGGAACGTAGTTTACAAAGACACACTTTCAAGTAACCCAGGAATAAAAGAAGTAGAGCGTTTCGGTGTAGCGGCAGCTGATACATCTGTCCAAACTCAAAACGCTGTGGCTGCTATGTTAAACAAGCATCCAAAAGGTGAAATTGATGCCATTTTTGCTACATGGGATGCCTTTGCAATTGGGGCAACTCGTGCGATACAAGAAGCTGGACGTGATGAAATCAAGATTTATGGAATTGATGTTTCAAATGCGGATCTTCAAGAAATTCAAGCCGATTCAAGCCCATGGAAATATACAGCAGCTGTAGACCCTAAATTAATTGGTGCAATTAACTTACGACTACTTGCTAAAAAGCTCGCTGGTGAGGATACGCCTGAAACATATGACTTAGAAGCATCACTTATCTCTCAAGATGACCTACGAAAATCAGATGGAGCTGTCAATATGGTCAATCTAGCTGATATCGTTGAGGGCTGGGGAACTTCTACCGCTTTTGAAGAAGACTGGATGAAAGTCTTAAAGGACCACTATAAAAAGTAGCGATTATATATTCTAAGGCACTCTCTTACCCAAGTATTGAGAGTGTCTACTTTTATGAAGGGAGGACAGGGCGATGACTTCGGCAATTCTTCAAATGACAAACATCTCAATTGAGTTTCCAGGTGTGAAAGCATTAAAATGTGTAGATTTCACTACAGAGACTGGAAAAGTACATGCGTTGATTGGGGCAAATGGAGCCGGAAAATCTACTCTTATGAAGGTTTTATCCGGAGCATATAATCACTATATTGGTGAGATTACTCTAGACGGAACCATACTTTCCATTCGAAC
Organism: Bacillus sp. (in: firmicutes); assembly: GCA_041611945.1. Classification (GTDB taxonomy): domain Bacteria; phylum Bacillota; class Bacilli; order Bacillales; family SA4; genus Bacillus_BS. The sequence continues at coordinate 34,884 of JBFILZ010000003.1, read as the reverse complement.
GCCTAAGCAAGCCCATGAGAATGGCATTCAAATTGTGCATCAAGAAGTTGATACTGCTTTGATTTCATACTTAACTGTCGGAGAGAACATTATGCTAGGTAAGACAGTTAATGAAAGTAAGCATAAGCAGTTCATCAACTGGAAGCAGCTTCACACGGAAGCGACCCACGTTTTAAAAAAATTAAATATAAATCTATCATCTAGGATACTAGTAAATGAATTAACCCTTGCGGAAAAACAAATGGTTTTAATTGCAAAGTCTATTGCAACAGAATGTAAGTTTTTGATTTTGGATGAGCCTACTGCTCCATTAAGTCAAACAGAAACTAAGGAGCTATTCAGAATTTTAACAGACTTAAAAAGTCAAAATGTAGGCATTATCTTCATCTCACACCGACTACCTGAAATATTTGGCATATGTGACGAAATCACTGTAATGAGGAACGGCGAGTTTGTTTCAAAGGAAATAACGTCAGCTACTACTCAAAATAAAGTAGTTGAACAAATGCTCGGGAAAACGCTTGAGGAGCAATTTCCCAATATAAACATGAAGGTTGGGCAAACCGTGCTCGAAGTAAATAATCTGTCTGATTCATCTAAACTCAAAAATATATCTATAAAAGCCGCTGAAGGAGAAATCATTGGAATTGCTGGGCTTGTTGGAGCAGGAAAAACCGAGGTTTGCAAGACGCTTTTTGGACTCTCGAACATTACAGCTGGCGAGATTGTTTTGAAAGGAGAAAAAGTTAAATTCAAGAGCCCGTATGAAGCTGTGAAAAAAGGAATTGCACTTGTCCCTGAAGAGCGAAGAAAAGAAGGAATCCTAGTAAACGAAACTGTAACAACTAACTTAACAGCTGCTAGTTTGGGTAAATTTACGGCCATTTTTAGTTTCTTAGATAAACGGGCGGAAACGGAACAAGCCGTAGAACTTATTACTCGCCTTGACATTAAAACACCCTCACCCGATACACTTGTCCGAAATCTCTCTGGTGGAAATCAACAAAAAATAGCGATTGGAAAATGGCTAATTACCGATGCTGATGTGTATATCTTTGATGAGCCAACAAAGGGTGTAGATGTAGGGGCGAAGAAAGATATCTTTGAATTGATTGCAGGTTTAGCCTCCCTCGGAAAAACAATCCTTTACGCATCCTCCGAAACATCTGAAATTATTGGGATCACAAACCGTATGTATGTATTATATGACGGTAAAATTGCGCGCGAGTTAGTTACATCCGAAACAAATGAAGAAGAGATTCTATATTATTCAGCAGGAGGCCAGTAATATGGGTGCATCAATTAATTCGAATTCCATATTCAACTTTTTATATAAATACGGAACTATCTTAACGATTATTGTTTTAATCGCAGTTTTTGCTATTGCCAATCCAAGCTTTATTCAAGGAAATAATATCATCAGCATATTACGATCCATTTCAATTGTGACTATTATAGCTATTGGTATCACGGTTTCACTTGCAGTTAATGGATTCGATTTATCAGTAGGCTCAGTGGCCTCCCTATCCAATGCCATCGTTATTTCTATGTTCGTTTGGTTTTCACAAAATACATTCATCGCAATTTTGGCAGCCATTTCTGCAGCCTTATTAGTCGGTTTATTAAATTCCTTACTTATTGTAAAAGTAAGGATACCAGATATGCTTCTCACACTAGCTATGATGTTTATCATTCAGGGGATTGCCCTAACTTATACAAGAGGAGCCACCATTTCACAAAACATGGTAATGCCTGATGGTAGCTTTGCAGAAGGTTTGATCTCCCCTTTCTTCGGAAAATTCGGTCAGGTTCCATGGATTATCCTTATTATGGTAGTCGTTGTTCTGTTCGTACATATTTTTTTAACGTATACAAAACATGGTAGGTATATGTACGTCATTGGTGGAAATGCAGAAGCCGCTAAGCTTTCAGGTATTCCTGTGAACAAATACAAAGTAATTGCCTATCTAATGTCTGCCCTTTTCGCTTCTATTGGTGGTATTGTCTTAGCTTCAAGAATCATGACCGCTGAAATTAATGCAGGTTCACCATACCTAATGGATTCCGTAGCAGCTGCCTTTATCGGCTTTTCTGTATTGGGTGCAGGCAAACCAAATGCATTCGGAACGTTTATTGGAGCCGTCCTCATCGGTATACTACAAAATGGTCTTGTTATGATGTCTGTACCTTATTATGCCATGGATATTGTTAAAGGAAGTGTCTTGGCGTTGGCTCTAGGGATTACTTATTATAAGTTGAGATAATCAATGAGTCTAAAAGTCTTTTTTCACACTTAAAAATCGAGGTAATATCCCTTCATAAGTTGAATGGATATTACCTCTTTTTATTTAATATATATCTTGAAACATGTGTATCTATTTCTCTCTTCCAATGATGTGCATTTATTTTTAATTAATTTTCCCTTTGAAATATACAAGATAGCGTGTTTTACCGCATAGGATAATAGCATCGATCTCTTTTTTGAAGTCACATGAAATTATAATAGGAATCTCTTTTACTATCTTTCCATAAATCATACTCTCTCCGACATGATTTTGATTATTTTTTTTAAAAAATAGATGCTTATTTTTCAAAGCTAAATCAATTCTAAGGAGAGCTGTAATGAAAAAAACATGGTTATTAGGATTTGGATTTTTCAGCATCAGTGTTGGATGGTCATTGTATAATGGATTTGTTCCATTCTATCTAAATAATTATATTGCTAGTACAGCTCTTATTGGTTTTTTAATGACCATTGATAATTATATAGCACTTTTTTTACAACCATATATCGGGAATAAGAGCGATCAAACAAATACTCGTTACGGCCGAAGAATGCCGTATTTGTTAATCGGAATACCTCTTGCTGCCTTATTTTTTTCTCTTATTCCTTTCCATACCAGTTTATCTACTTTAATTATTTTTATGGTATGTATGAATTTATCTATGTCCGTTTTTCGTTCACCTACCATAGCGCTAATGCCAGATATCACACCTGAATCTAAACGAACCAAAGCAAATGGAATCATTAATTTCATGGGAGGTTGCGGGGCAATATTAGCATTTAGTGTAGGTTCTCTGTTGTACAATATTGAAGAATATTTACCGTTTTTAGCTGTTTCAGTTATTTTCTTAATTGCCCTATGGATTATCTTTAAAAACATTAAGGAAAATCAAGATACTTTATCCTATGCAATTACTAATCCTCCGAAAATAAATTACAAATCTGAATTAAACTCTCCAACTGTATTCCTGTTAGCAGCTATCTTTTTTTGGTTTATAGCTATACAAGGCATGGAGGCTTTATTTACTTTATATGGAGTAAATGAACTTGGCTTATCAAAAAGTTCTTCAGCATTTTCACTAGCTTTTTTCTCATTAAGCTTCGTGATATCAGCAATTCCAAGTGGACTGTTAGGTGCAAAATATGGTAAGAAGAACATGATACTAGTTGGGATTTTAGGCTTATTTTTTGTTTTTCTCCTGTTATTTTGGGTGAAATCGATCATTGCTTTAAGGATAATTCTGTTAGTTGGTGGCATATTTTGGGCATGTATAAATATTAATGCTTATCCTTTCATTGTATCTACAGGGAGTGAACATAGTTTTGGCACTCGAACTGGATTGTATTATTTGGTTTCATCTTTAGCTGCAATCATTTCTCCACCCACTTTAGGATTATTGATTGACTACTTTGGTTTTGGAATACTATTCTTTGTTGCAGCTGGAAATATGCTCATTGCTTTAGCTTGTATGCTAAAGGTAGATATAAAGTAACTAAGTCTGCGGATTAATTCCTCTACCAATTGTGTTTTTGGGTAATTACTTGATAAAATGAAAATTCTTGTTGTAGATATATTTTGTAGTTATTTAAAATTTATTGTGACCTTTTCAGAATGTAGGAGGGACTTCAATATGAATTTAATTAAATAAAAAAACCTAGTGAGATCACAACTGATCTACTAACTAGGTTAATATTATTACCTTTGCAGCTATTTTCGTTGCAGAATGCCAGCGAACAGCAATGGTATTCGTTCGTTTAATCTCTTTCATATAAATCAATATCATCTGTGTGTGAAAACTATCATGAATTTCATGAGTATACTAACCTACCTGCAACTTACATATTATGAGGATATTCATTCTCCATCTCCACATCAACAAAATGAGTTTGATATGTTTTCCTTTATTCTTTATCTAACCTTTAACATCCACTTATTTACCAGCATTTTTTACAGCTTCATATGCATTTACATATCCTGAACCCACTTCATGATACTTATAAGAAGACATAGGATCAGCTGTCTCTTGCAAAATGGTTAAGACTAAATCCGGTTGAAGTCCAGGAGATGCTTCCCTCATTAATGCCACAACCCCAGCAATATGCGGTGCAGCCATACTTGTTCCACTCGATGTTGTATAAAATGGTAGATGCTTGGGCGCAATATAGGATACATCTTTGATAGAGCCTAAAGAATTCATCACTAGTCCAGTAGAAGATTTTGTAGCAATAATATTTTCACCTGGAGCTGTAATATCAGGATGGATTACTTCATGACCAGAAATTCCTCTCGATGAGAAATTCGCTAGTTTTTTATCTTTAGTACCAGCTGCAACAGATATTACCCAAGGTGCTGCTGAGTATGGATTTAAAGTGTTATCCTTTGGCCCAGAGTTACCGGCAGCAAATACAACAACCATCCCTTTCTCATAAGCTTTTTTACTTGCTATATTAATTGGATTATTAGGAGAATAATCACCCGTTGTTCCCCAACTGTTATTAATAACATCAATTCCGTACGCTTCTTTATTTTTTATTACATAATTAAAACCCTCTAGAGCCCACAAGATATTTAATCCTTCTCCTGCACCTATTCCAACTAACTGTGCTTCAGGTGCAACACCTCTATATAAACCATTACTCGCCGTTCCAAGTCCAGCAATTGTACCAGCAACATGAGTTCCATGGCCCGAAGAGGTGTCGGTATTTGCAACATTTTCTAAATACGTTGCCTGACTACCAAAAATCCCAACACCAACTAGTAATTTTACATTTTGAACAACCTTTGTCCCTAATGGTAAGTCAGGGTGGGTAGCATCAATTCCACTATCGATGACAGCTACTGTAGTTCCTTTTCCTGTATACCCTAATTCAGCCCATACACGTTCAGTACCTATCAGTTTACGACTATCTCTTAAGAAATATTCTAAATTCTTATTTTCATAGATAGATAATGCATCTAACCCACTATTCAGTAAGTTTTCGATTTGAAGTTTTGTCCCTTTTACACCGACAATTGGCAACTCACTAAATGTTTTCACACTTAAGCCGAAGCCATTCAAATACGAAAGTTGATCTGTAGTCGGATTGCCTGCGTAAGATATTACTGCCTCTACTTCACTAACATCAGTTAAACTTTTCAGTTGATCCTTTAAGTTTATATCTACCTCTAGTTCCGAGGCTTCAGTATATGTTTGTTGATATGGAGAAGCTAAGCTAAACAATAATATAGTAATTACTACACTTACCATAAATTTCTTCATCATTACCCTCCAATAACACTTTATTTTCTACCTCTCTATTTTCTATCAAGATATCAAAGCAGACAATATGGTAAAGGGACTAAAAATCTACTCAAAAAGCACTATTAATCTGTTGCAAAGGTATTAACTAAGTACGTTTTACCATTAACCACATCAGTATATTACAATAATCGTTATAAATTATTTCTATAAGTATAAATAGTGCACTTCACACATTAGAAAGGTTTTTTTATATCTCAAATTAATTAATCATATCAACCCGAGTAACTATTAAATTCCACAATAAGATGTTTGAATTCTCTTTCTTATGTTTATACACATTGAATTTTCACACAAAAAAAACCAATGCCCTCAAGCTTTGGTTTCAATATATAATATTTCTCCCATTTAGTTAAAGCGTGTATCAGAAAGGATGCGCCCTATTTCTTCCATATGGTTTGTTTCGTCTGCAATCATGTCATCAAGTTTAATCACTAATTCAGTATGTCCTAATTTCTCCGCTTGTTTTTTACGTAATTCATACCGTTCTATTGTAGATTTTTCTGCTTTACTTGCTTCTTCGAGCATCCCTAGAACATTCGTATGTTGTCTAACCTCAGCCGGTTTTATTGTTGGAGTACCACCTAAAACTTTAATTTTTTCGGCTAAATACAACGCGTGATCTAGTTCATCTGTAATTTCAGATTCAAAGAAAGGTTTTAATGTTTGTCTGTACAGACCAGACACTACGGCAGCGTAATTTGTGTACATAATGACTGCCGCATATTCGTTTGCTAAATCTTCATTCAGTCCTTCAATTAATTCACTTAATTTATTTTCCATAAAGTATCCTTCCTTTTTTACTAATTTTATCTCTATTATTTATTTACCCTCTTCCAACTGTCATAAACATGAAGAATCTTGTCGTTATTCGTCAATATATAATTAATATAAAGAATTTGTTAATTCCACTGCTTAATGATAACCTTCCTCAGGGCGGGCGGTGCTCCCGCTGGAGTCGCGCGTCCTTCCACTTCAATCAACTTTGTTTGAAAAATCAACATTGAGCTTTAACAGAGCCAATTTCTAAGAAACTCAGAGCTCCGCTTCAAAACATACAAAACAAAGAGACAACACCTGTTTAATGGTGTTGCCTCTTTTAGTATTAGACTCTGTTAAACAATGTTGTTGATTTAAGCTGCAGAATGCTCGCTTTCCGCGGGGCAGTGAGCCAAACGGCACTTGCTCCTTCGGTGTCTCACCTGTCCCACTGCTCCCGCTTAACATTCAATGTGCTCCCATGAGTTCTCACCGCACGAAGAGTAGCATTTTCGAGGAGTCTCACACCTTCCTCTTCAAATAACCTCGTTTGAGAAATCAACATTGCGCTTTAACAGAGCTTACTAGTAAATGGTCTTCTAATCGGAAATACTTATATATTACTATTGCACAGTTGTCTTTTTTATTTGTTTACTTCTCAATTGTCCACAAGCTGCATCAATATCAGTTCCTTGCTCTTGGCGAACTACGCAAGTAATTCCCTGCTTCCTTAGTGTTTCATAAAAAGTTTGAACTGAGTCTTGGTCACTTCTTTGATATTGACTATGTTCATCCACCGGATTGTATGGAATAAGGTTTACATATGCAAGATGTCTTTGATTTCCAATCAATTTCGCAAGCTGTAATGCCTCTTCCTTATGGTCATTTACGTCTCTTAGAAGGATATATTCAAACGTAATTCTTCGGTTCGTCTTTTCCCAATAATAATTAACAGCCTTCATTAACTTTTCAATTGGAAGAGCACGGTTTATTTTCATTATCCTTGTTCTAAGTTCGTTATTTGGTGCATGCAGAGATACAGCCAGGTTTACCTGCATTTTCAAATCAGCGAATTCGTAGATTTTATCGACGATACCACTCGTTGAAACAGTTATATGTCTAGCACCGATTGCAAGCCCCTTTTGATCTATCAAAACACGTAAGAAATCAATAAGGTTTACGAAATTATCAAATGGTTCACCAATACCCATGACAACAACATGACTTACTCTTTCTCCATTACCTGCTTGGTCCAAGTGATGTTGAACCGCCATTATTTGTTCTACAATTTCCCCACTAGATAAATCACGGCTCTTTTTTAATAATCCACTTGCACAAAAACTACAGCCTATATTACAACCGACCTGCGTTGTAACACATACCGATAAACCGTATTTATGTCTCATCAAAACCGTTTCAATCAAGTTACCATCTTGTAACTTAAAAAGAAACTTAATGGTTCCATCTGCTGATTCTTGCTTTAAATGCTCCTCTAATGTTTCAATAAAAAAGTTTTCATCTAATAATTGAATACACTCTTTATTGACATTGGTCATCTCAGAGAAGTTTTTTACTCGCTTAATATATAGCCAATCCCAGACTTGTGACGCCCGAAATACTTTATGCCCACGTTCCATAAGCCATGCCGACAGTTGATCAAATGTTAATCCGTAAATGGATTCTCTTTTCATTATTTACCCTCATTTCAAAACAATTAAATCAGCATCTATTTTACTAGAAGTATGCCCAACTAGCAAATAGTATACAATCATTTCTTGTTGTAATTTGTATTTATGCTTATCAAGTCACATATCCCACGTCCAATGCAAGATGTTTTGCCCAATGAATTCAATGAAAATCCGAAAAGAAGTGATCATTGACAAAGGACTTCGAAGGGAAAACATAAAACTCATTTTATGCTGTTAAGACTCTTAACAAATCACTTTCATCTTTTGAATTTCCTCAGACTCAAATTCTTCAACTCCAGGCTTTTCAGCTATTGCCATATTATACATAGCCTCGGCAACGGTACTTCCCTGAATAGGTTTATACTTTTTAAAAGGTCCTTTAAAAACAAAAGAAATGCCTTCTGAAATTACTTCTGCTACCTTTTCTCCGAACCTAAACTCTTGTCGATCACCTAACAGTAAGGAAGGTTTAAAGATTTTCAGACCTTTTAAATCTAATCCTTTGAGTTCATCTTCAAGCTGTCCTTTGACCTTATTATAGAAAATGTTAGATCCACTATTTGCTCCCATAGCTGAAATGACTAGAAACTGATTTACACCATTCTCTCTAGCCATTTTTGCTAAGGATACAGGATAATCAAAATCAACTTTTTTGAAGTTTTCTTTAGACTTTGCCTTTTTTATCGTAGTACCAAGACAACAAAATACATGGTGGACCTTTTTATCAAGTTTATTACTTTCTATATTTTCAAAATCTATGATTGTTTCCTCAAGCTTTTCATTAACTATTCCTGTAGAGTTTCGGACCCAAACTATTATCTTTTTATACTTATTAGATTTTAATAATAGTTTAAGCAATTCAGTCCCAACCAATCCTGTCGCTCCAACTACCAAAGCTACTTTCCCTTCCATACACATTCTCCTTCTTTCATGCATTACTTTTCCTTGATAATTCCCATTCCTTTTAACCCACCACTAAGACCTATATGTAACTGTAACTAAAAATACTGACCTGGAATAGAGCTCTGATAAATCATATTTATTGAACAGAGAATCAACTTATTTTATTAGGTTTTGTTTTTGGCACTCAATCAACCAACAATCTTGATATTCTCCTTCGTGAAATTCACGTTTCGGAAGAATTCTAATCTTTTTAAATCCGCACTTTTCATAACATCTTATTGCTCTAATATTTCTCGTCTGGGGATCCATAACGACTATCTCTGCATTGAGATCTCCGAACAAATATGTAAGCATTGATGTAACGAGTAATGTTCCAATCCCTTTATTCCAATACTCTACTTCACCTATGAATTGGTCTGTACCATAAATATTTTCTTTATAGTAACCATATTCTTTTTTTGTTTTAGCATCTATTTGATAAAATTGAATATAACCTATTTCCATTCCTTTATATTCTATAATACATTTTATTTCAGCGTCTTTTGAATCATAAAACACCCGATTAACTTTTTCTAAATCGAATGGATTGTCTCTTCCTTCATAGAATTCAAGAACAGCTTTATCAGAAAGCCACTTAGCTAACAGATAATTATCCTTTTTTTTTAATTGTCGAACTTTTAAGTCACCAGATTGAAAAATCATAACATTCCTCACCTTATATCTGAATTCGCACCTTAATTGATTCATCACATGTTTTTTTGAAATACAATTCTGAACATTAAGGTTATTGGTCTTAATATTCTCTATCCGCTTTCTCATTCAGCCAAGGTCTTTGCCCAACGAATTGAATGACATGAGAAAGTCCATTATGTAGTTCCCCTTCGTTACGGACAACTTCTCCCATGAAAAAGTGAACAATACGCCAATCTGCAAATTCAAGTAAAAACTCTTCTGGAGTATACAGTAAATTTATATCTTTTGGGCCCCCACTTTTATAAGCTATTTGGTACTGTGAATATACTTCAGTTAAATAATAACCTCCTGGCTTAACAGCTTCTTTTATTCCTTTGAAAGTTCTTTTCCGCAGTTCTAAAGGGAAATGACCAAAAATACATACAAGAATATCCCACTCTCCTTTACTCCATTGCGCTTCGTTTAGGTCCACGAGTGAGGTTTGCACAGCTACATTCCTCTTTTTTGCTAACTCCCTAGTTTTCGTTAGCCCAGATTCCGCATAGTCCCAAGTCGTAACATCAATGCCTTGCTCAGCAAGAAAAACTGCATTCCGTCCTTCACCTTCTGCAATAGCTAAAGCTTTTCCTGTCAAACACATTTTCTTTTGTACATCTTTTAAAAATTCATTAGGTTCCGTCCCATATACATAATCCTTATCTTGAAAACGTTCATTCCAATTAATCAACGTTTCACCCCATTTTAGTTAATATTTTTCGCAATTTATTTAAAATTTAGCATACCTCTTTACATAGTAAAATCATACTACTCTCTAGTATGATTCTTTTGGTACTTTGTCGTTCAACTATGAGAAAGCCCATTCTACATAATATGTAAAATGAGCTATTACTATTTTCTATATAAATCTAAATTATATATATTTCTCCTTCAGCCCAACTTCTTCACAACAAGTGTCAATAATCCTATTGGCTCTACTCGTTCATAAACTTGCTAGTTTTTCTCTAAATTCATATATTGCCCGAGTACTTTGGCCAAACAAGACATTTAATTTCTCGGTGCCAATTCAATCGCTGAATTAATAGCTGCTTTCATACTTCTTGAATCAGCAATGTTCTTTCCAGCAATATCAAAAGCAGTACCGTGGTCAACTGAAGTACGAATTACTCCACCTTTTAGACCAACTGTAATATTAACTCCATCTTCTATCCCCATAACTTTTATTGGTGCATGGCCTTGGTCGTGGTAACAAGCAACAACCATATCAAAGTCACCACGAGCTGCACGAAAGAACAAAGTGTCTGCCGGATGTGGACCAGAAGCATCGATCCCTTCTTCTTTTGCTCTTTCAATTCCAGGAATTAGTTTTTCCTCCTCCTCACCATTACCGAAAAGTCCATTTTCACCAGCATGTGGGTTAATTCCACACACAGCAATGCTAGGATTTTTGATTCCCGCTTTTGATAAAGTATCATGTGCCAACTTTATTACTTTGTATGTTCTTTCTGGATTAATCATTTCAATAGCTTTTATCAATCCTACATGGGTTGTAAGATGGATGACTTTTAAGTTTGGGGCTGTCAGCATCATTGAGAAATCATCCGTATCTGTCAATTTAGCCAAAATTTCTGTGTGCCCCGGATACAGATGTCCACCTTTATGCATAGCCTCTTTGTTAAGCGGCGCGGTACAGATAGCATTAATTTTCTTTTCTTTTGCCAATTCCACAGCTTTTGCAACATACTGATAGGCTGCATTTCCAGCCTCTCCAGAAACTTGGCCAAATGGTAAGTCAATTGGAATAATATTTAAATCAATTACATCAATAATCCCAAATTTATTCTTTGCTTCAGAGACATCATTGATAATATTAATTTCAACATTAGCTTTCACGATAGGTTTTACTCTCTCTAATATTTTAGCATCTCCAATAACTATCGGTTGACACCGATTATAAATATCTATGTCCATTAATGATTTCACTATAATCTCTGGACCAATCCCCGCGGCATCCCCCATGGTAATTCCAATAATTGGATTCATTATTTAATACACTCCTTTTAATTTATCTATCGCGTGAACAAATACTGTCTCTTTCCCGAATCCACCTGCTTTTGTAATAACGATTACTTCATCGTTACCGATAAATGTAGAAATTGGCACGCCAATTTCTAGCTCGTCATGAAGATAGAACCCTTTTACATCCCAAGCTTCACAAACTTGTTTAGCTGTGTCACCACCAGTCATAACAATTCCTTTAAAAAGTTTTTCATTGATTAATAAGGAACTGATTTTACCCAACATTTTTACTATCTCATTGCTAGTTTCTGTGTAAGTAAAATCATATTCCAGACCCACTGCTCTCGCTCTATTTATATCTTTTGGTTCACCAGTAGAATATATAACGACGTCGAAACCTGTTCGGGCAGCTTCTCTTGCTTTCTTTAATACATTTGTCATTTCCAAATTTCTTTCCTCATGACTTGAAACCGCTTTATAGGATTCCACTTTAATGCCAATTACGCCTTCTTTCTTTAGGACAACATCTAACTGAGACCTAGAATTTTTGTTCACACTGCCTACTACAGTTAATATCGGCATATTATTTTTTGGAATTAAATATATTTTCTCAGTATGTTTGATATCGTAATAAGATGGTAAATAATTAGCTAGACCCGCTGAACCTACCCAAATTATGTTATATTTCGAATCTTTAGTGTGCTTTAATATTAGCTCTAGATCTTCTTCTGTTTCAGAGTCCACTACAATATAGCAAACATTATTTATCGCAAAATTTTCTAGTTCTTTGTGAATGATCTCAGAATCTTTTGTTAATAACTCTTTATTTATTTGACCAACTGATCTGTGGGTTTGCCTCTCTAATAGAGTTGGGATATGGGATTCAGTTACAGGTGTTTTAGGATCATTTGAGATTTCTGTTTCATCTAGGGGAATTCCATTCAAATAATGATATCCATTTAATATCGTCCGCCCGTTTTTAGGGTACCCTGGTACAATAAAGATAAAATCCGGTCTTAAAGAGTCATAAACAGCATCTATTTCAATTCCGATATTCCCTCTCAACGTAGAGTCTATTTTTTTATAAATCCTTTGGAAATTCTGTTCTTTGAGAAATTCCATTACTTCGTAAACTTTCTTATAGGCTTCATTTTTATCTATGGCACGACTATCTGTATCAAAGACAACAGCTTCTGAATCATGGACAGCACTTTTGTCTAGTCCAAATAATACGGATGTTTTCAAACCAAACTTCGCAAGTTGCACCCCACTGTCGTTTGCTCCCGTTAAATCATCTGCGATAATGGCTAATTTCATTTTTTACACTCCTCATTATCAGGTGATACCTACTATTAATCGCTACTTTTTAAGTCACAGAAAAAGAGAAGACCATTCATCTATGAAAATGAATGGTTTCTCTTAATTAATTATTTCTCTTAACCATTTTCTGTGATGAATAAATTACTCAATTTCGACACCATTCCTTCTACTTTGTTAAAATATAGGTCCGATATATAGACACTATTGTACTGAAACTGAAGAAGGTTGTGTAATCTTTATGTTACTATTCTCGATATCTAGTTGTTCTTTTGATAGAGCTCACTTTGAAACTAATATGAAGATAAGTTAATTACATCATCTCCAAGATTTCTAAAACCTTACTTTTTAGTCAATCTCATAATTTAAGTGATGAATCTTTCAAATCATTACCTACTTTGTTGCTTTTTTTCTCTAATCGTTTCACTAAGTACGCTACAAATATCGGTAGTAAAATAGCTGTTGTAACAACACTTGCTGCTACCTGTACTGTTGCAATTTCAGCATGTGCAGCAAAAGCAGGGCTTGCCGCTGCGATTGCAGCTGGTGTTGCAACAGCATTTCCAGCTGTCGATCCTTCTGCTGCTCCAATAATCGGATTCCAGTTTAATCTTTTGAAAACAAAGTATGCTGCAGATCCAGTAAACAATACAGTCATCACACCAATGGCAATACCTGATAGACCACCTGTTATTATTGCTTGGAAGTTAATACCCATCCCTAAGGCAAAGGCAAAAAACGGTATTAACATATCACTACCTTTACTTAAGAAATCTCTCATTTCACCATCTAAGTTGCCAAGAACAAAACCGATTAATATTGGAAGTAACACAGAAATAAATGAAGTTGCTGAAAACATTCCATCAACAAATCCCATAGCACCGAAAATAGATAATGCAACCATTGTCAAGAAAGGACCATCATTTAAAGCTAAGATAGAATACGCGGCTTTATCATCGGCTTTACCATATTGACCAACTAATGCCATGTATAAGCCACCGTTACTATTGGTCATAGCAGCGATAATGGCAATAGGTACTAATCCAAAAAATAATCCATCTGAATCAGCCATCATAAAGGCTAAAAGACCCACAGCCGCACCGACTATCCATTTTACACTTAGGAGTGTTGCGCCCTTACCAACCGAAACGCCAATATTACGAACATTGATTTGAGCACCTGCACATAATAAGAAAAGAGCAATAAGTGCACCTGCACCGTTTACAAATAATGCTTCTGTAAAGTTCCCGATTCGAAGAAGCCCTGGAGCTAATGTATTAATCGTAGCAGCTAACAACAAGGGAACTACCATCATCCCCCCTGGAATTCTATCCAACGTTTGTTTAATTTTCATTTGAAACACTCCTTTATATTTTTTTTGCGCCGTACACCCTGCAAAACACGTTTTTTTGAAGAAGGACCACATTTAAACCTCAATGCATTAGATTAAAATCGCAACGTATTCACTTATATAATAAATGTTATACGCTTACATTTTATATTATATTAATATTAGTTACATATTGCAATATTTTAATGGTTTTAATTCAAAAAAATGAATTAAAGTTGCAAAAAGCAACTCTAATTCAATTTTCTCCATAAGGTAGTTCGATTAATCCCTAATCGTTTAGCCGCTTTTGTTTGGTTCATATTTTCATCTTTAAGAACTTTATTAATTATTTCTCTTTCGATTTCACTTAAGGTTTTGGCTATGTCAATTAGATAGCCACTTTCCTCTGCAGTTTCACCAAGGTGTATGGAAGCTATATCCTCTTTCCCAAGATAATCCCCTTCTGAAATAATGACTAGTTCTTTAACCATATTTTTTAACTGTTTAACATTTCCACTCCATTCAAAATCACGTAGGTATGAAAGTGCATCCCCCTTAACACCTACTACTTGTTTTCCAAATTGAGCATTGAAACTACTAACAAACAAACGTATTAATTCTTCTAAATCCTCAATTCTCTCTCTTAAAGTTGGCATATAGATAGAGATTCCGTTTATTCGATTGGTAATGTCCCTAATAAATTCATTTTCATATATACTATGAAAAGTATATATGAATCTAATATGTTCATATATACTAAGTACTTCTATCACTTCCCGTTGTTGCTCTATGGATAAAAGTTCAAGTCCTGTAACATATATTGTGGTTTTTTCAATCGAAGAAAGGAAGGATTTAATTTCATCGATCACTTTATTTGAATTATTCAAGATGATTAGTTCTATTAATTGTTCCTCTTTAAACTTACTTTCGGAATGAATGGAGGATGCTAAAAACTTCTTTCCAACCCCTTTATCACCCCAGATAATAAGAGGTCCGTTCTCTTCTGCAGCTATTTTCGCTTCCAACAAAACATTATTCATGATGGGACTGTTAGTAACTATTTGCGCAAATGATGTTTTTAGCGTTCGCCCCTTATAAATCTCAATATTTTTTCTCACTTCTAAATTTTTATCATATAACTTAACATAATAAAGATTTTCATTTCCTCGACCAAACCTACCTGCAGAAACATGGAAACTTTCACCATGCAAAACTATATTCTCACTAATATTAAATTCAGCGACTGTTTTATTAAATGATTTTGTAATTAAATTTAATAGATCTTCCGGTAAGCTGAAAATTGAAAGTTGATCTTTTTTTGTGTTACTCATATATTGTTTTTGTTCAAATTGCTGATTAGAATAAACAATCTTTCCATCTTCTTGAAAAATCAATACTCCATCCTGCATTGAGTTAAGAAACTCTTTATATATGGAGTGTTCGTTCTCTAATTGCTCAATTACTGTATTCATC
This sequence comes from Bacillus sp. (in: firmicutes), assembly GCA_041611945.1. Lineage (GTDB taxonomy): Bacteria > Bacillota > Bacilli > Bacillales > SA4 > Bacillus_BS. The sequence continues at coordinate 19,122 of JBFILZ010000003.1, read as the reverse complement.
TGTTTCACCTGGTCAAAGACTTCTAAGACAGCCTCTTTTCCGGTTGTCATAAGCATCCCTTGTAAACCAAAGTTTTCTGCGGTATTTACTGTAATCGTATCTCCTAAGATGAGTTGCGCCCCTTCATCCCAGGCCTCTTTTACAGCTTTTTCCACTTCTTCTTTATGGTACACAATTGTATATGCAATTTTAATATTTAATAAGTTGGAAATCGACAATACAGCATTACAAATAGTTGGAAAACCAATCATATGCACTTTCATTTGATAATCTTTTATGAGAGTAAGAGTCCTAATAAAGTCATATCCAGATAATTTAATTTCAATGACAGGAATGTTTGTATACTGCCTAATTAATTCCGCCGTACCACCACGACTAATAATAAATTGAATTCCATTCTTTTCATTGGCTTTTACAATTGGGATCGCAGCACTTAAATCCGCTTCTTCTATCAGAATATCTAGGTCTGATTGTTGCTTAGCTAATACTGTCGCTAATTCTTTTAATCCCTTATACGGCGCAATAAATAAAATTTTAATCTTCATACTTTTTATCTCCTCTGTTGCAGATTGCTACAATCATTATAACTTATAGAAAACAACTTTGCCTTTTCCAAAATATTATTCACTTTTTTTATATAACTCACATACAATTTGTAATAGTTATAAGAATAAAACATTCATGATTTCATTTTCAATATTGCTTGAAACAAAATCTGGTATCTTAATTCTGAATCTAGTGATAGTGTAGTTTTATAGGTAAAGGATATACTGCTTATGAATTATAGCTTTTTTAAAACTATAAATAAATCACAACTTCAACTATAATAGTTATCATATATTTTTTCATTTTTTAAACTTTGGGAATTTTACATTTTTTCCTCTCGAATGGTCTACTCTAAATATAGAGGAAGTCAGAGAACATTTAGGTCTTTTTATATACCCTTATCATTTTTAATATTAACCAATACATAAATAAAAGGAGCTAAATATGATTATAGGAGCTGCTCAATTTAAAGTAAGGACACTTACTAGTTTTGATGAATTCACATCTCATATTGAAGAGTTAGTTTTAGAGGGGAAATCTCAAAAAGTTGAATTATTGGTTTTCCCTGAGTTTTTATCAGTAGAATTACTTTCCCTTCTAGAAGATTGGGAGAACATTACTAAAAAAAATGCCTTAGAGGCACTTAAAACCGTAGGGAAAAGATATAAGCCACAATATTTAGACGCCTTTATAACCCTATCGAAAAAACATAATATGATATTATCAACTGGGTCAATTTTTTATTTAAATGAAACAGACGGAAAGTTTTATAACGCTAATTTCCTTGTTTCACCAAACGGAGTTGTTACTGAACAAAGAAAAACCCATATATCTTATGAATTGATATATAACAAGGATATTACTAGTAAAGGTGAAGATTTGGTTGTAACAAAAGTTAACAATACTCTTATTGGTACATTAATCTGTTATGACGCTGGTTTCCCTGAAAATGCACGAATTCTTATGAAAAAGGGAGCAAAGATTATCCTTCAACCTGGTTGTGTATTTGACAACTTCGGAGCTAATCGATTAAAAACATTTGCATCTTCAAGAGCAACTGAAAACCAGTTATTCGTAGTAAATGCGCAAATCACAGGTGGATTACCTTTTCCTGCAGAAAGCCCTTATCATTTTGAAGCAATAAGCTCCATTCACGCTCCTTTATACCCTGAGTTTGGTAGCGCTAATGGGGTTCTCATAGAAGCTAGACCAAATGAAGAGTGTGTGATTTCAGCTCAACTTGATTTAAATCTTTTAGATGAAGTTAGGAAATCTGGATTTCCACAATACTTGAAAGATAGAAGAGAAGATTTCTACAGATCATTCGAGTAACTAATTTCAGTTAATACAAAGGCACGTCCTACATGATGTAGGACGTGCCTTTGGGTAGATCATTTCTCTACCTTCTTATTTTCTGTGAGTTACAGGTAAATTTGTATTCCAAATATATATATAATGCTCTCTTCAATTTTTTAAAGGGAATTATCGATCAGTAACTCACTGTGATTACGATTTTTTATATCTATTTTTCCTTCTCTAATTAAACGTAATAAAGTTTCAGCTACCTCGGGATCAAACTGAGTTCCCTTGTTTTTGTGGATTTCATTTATAGCAAACTCTAAGTCTGTTTTCGTATTGTAGATCCTCTTTGAAGTCATCGCATCAAAAGAATCTGCAACTGACATAATTCGGGCTACAAGCGGAATATCATCACCGATTAAACCCTTTGGGTAACCTTTTCCATCTATCCGCTCATGATGATATAACACCATATCTAAGATGCTGTTTTCTTTAAAAAATGGTATGTTTTTCAACATTTCAAATCCTTTTTCAGGATGCCTCTTAATTATTTCATATTCTTCATAGGTCAAACGGGAAGGTTTAATTAAGATATTTTCTGGAATCCCAATCTTTCCTAAGTCATGTAGCAATCCACCAAGATAAATATTCTTGCACTGCTGTTGTGAAAGTCCCATGTTTTTTGCAATTTCTTGTGAATAATATGCAACATTTTTAGAATGGGAATATGTATATTTATCTCTAGCATCTATGGATTCTGCTAGAGTAATAGTTATTTCAACAATATGCTGTCTTTCTTTTTGGATACTACCTTTTAATATACGTACAATATACGAAATAAAAAAAAGGAAAAAGCATCTTAAGAAAAACAATTCAATCTCTTCCCCAATTAAATTCATAGAGAAAAAATAAGCGGAATATGTAGATAGGCACGCTAAGATTACTAGCGTAACGAGATATCGAGAAATGACACCAACGATAATTAGAAACGGAACATATACGACAATCAATATCGTATTATTTGTTAAAAGACTATCAATTATTATCCCAAAAAATAATACTAAAAGACCTAGACCAATATTATGCGGTGTTCTTTCTTTTCCTTCTTCAGGTATTTCAAAATTCATTAATAATCTACTCATAAATTAATTGTCCTTTGCAAAAAGATTCCCACTTTACTAATATGTGTATTTCTAAACATCATTTCAGGAAGTTCTCTATTTAGAATTTTTTCAGTCGTTTCGTTCACTAATAGTGACCCTCTATACATAAAAAAGGACGGACATAAAAGAATATTAAGCCTCTTTACTTGTCCGCCTCATTTTTTCACTTGTTTCTTTACGTTGAATGACAACTTCTAATAATTGCTTCACTACAGATTGTTCTGCTTCAGAAAGAAGAACTCCATCCCAATGAATAAATTTTTTCTCGAGAAAATCTTTAGCATTAACATTTGTTGTTTGATTAGAATCAGTATTGTCTGTTAAACCAAGTAAATAATCTGTTGATACCTGATATAGTTGAGCTAAAGCAATCAACTTATTCATTGGTGGATGCCTATATCCACCCTCATATCCTGCATAAGAAGACTTAGCTAAACCAATTTTTGTTGCTACCTCTTGCATGGTTAACCTTCGATTAAGCCTTAAAAGTTTAATTCGCTCTTCAAATGGCAATTTATACACTCATTTCCTAGAAAGATAAATTTTCCCAATCGCTTCTTCTAAGTCGATCAGAAATCCGTTGAATTTCTTCTATATACATTGATGTTTTTTCTTGGACCATTTGTATTTTATCATGGTTTAGTAAATAGTTTGGAAATCTTGAGAGTAGTGCAAATGTACCTGCAATTTTTAAATGCTTGTTATAAAAAGGAATAGAAGTAGCTGAGCGGAAACCGTTTTCAATATAGTGGTCTTTTAATCCATTCCATAATGGACTCGTTTCAATATCAGTCTGTACAACTTCTCCTGTGAAAATGGCTCTCCCACATGAAGCTACATCCTTGCTTATTATACCTAATTCGTTAATCGTCTTAAAAAAATCAAAGAATTCTACAGGTATACTAGGACATGCTCCATGAAACACCTTATTAGATTTTTCATCATAAAACAAAATCGACACAGATATTCCTTCTAATACTTCTTCAAGATCCTGACACATGCGTCCCAACTCTATCTTTACTGAAAAGTATTTAAATTCATCTTCTGTAATCAGATCATCCTGTAACAATTGCTCCAAATGTATCTTTAGGTTTTTTTCTCTTTTAACTAAAGAGGCATTAATCATAGACAGTCTGCTTCTAAGATTTTTATTTAAATTATATTCTTTAAGATTCACAACTATACCTTGGTAATTCTGCTCCTGTGAATCACTCTCTAAACGATTAATCATCCTATTATCCTTCCAATCATAACTAGATTATTACTTTACATATAATGATAAAGTTATATGTATACATTATCATTAATTGTTTGAATTCTCAATAATTATTCCAGAAAGAGGGCATTCTTTTATTAAGTGCAACGGCTATATTCTTTGTAGTATGATTCCTTTGAATGATCTAACCACTTTTCGTTTCTCCATATGTTGTTGTAGTTTTTTCATCCTTCTTTTCGACCATTAATTCTACAATCTGTGACACGACTTCTAATTCTTTTTCATTTAGGGAAATATTTTCCCAATGAAGATTTTTTTTATGTAAAGAGTTCACAGTGTTAGTAATATTCGTTAAGCCAAGTAAAAAATCGGTAGAAACTTGATAGAGTTGAGCTAATATTACTAATTTATCTAGAGGTGGTTTCCTTTGCCCAGCTTCATATCCTGCATATGAGGACTTAGCAAGTCCGATTTTTATTGCAACCTCTTGCATGGTGAGCCTTCTTTCCAATCTCAATTTTTTTAGACGGTCCCCAAGCAACATGGTATTCAAACTCCTCTCATCTATATTAGTAATCCTGTCTCTCCCATTCTTGTGAATTCTTGAAGACGTGAAGAGATCTTTTGAATGACATCACTGTACATGATCGTCTTTTCTTGTATCATTTCCACTTCATCCTGTGTAAGTTCATAGTTTGGTAGATGTGACAAATGGGCAAATGTTCCGGCTAATTGTCCAGTATTCGTGTAAAATGGAATTGAAATACAAGATTTAAATCCAAATTTCAAAGCGTACTCTTTTAAGTTTGACCATAATGGACTCGTTTCGATATCTGTTTGGACCACCTCTTCTTTAAAAACAGCTCTTCCACATGATGCGAAACTATCATTGAATAGTCCATTTTCATTAACCATGCCAAAGAAGTCAAAAAAATCAATTGGTACACTTGGACAAGCACCATGAAAGATAGTATTGCGTCCCCTATCATAGAAAACCATTGAAACATGAATATTATCTAATACTTGTTCCAGCTCCAAACACATTTTCCCTAACTCAAGTTTGGCTTCCAAAAACGTTTTTTCTGTTTCTGTTATTATTTTGTTTTCAACAGCTTTTTCTAAATGAATCATTAAATTAGATTCTTTTTTTACTAAAAGCGGATTAAGAATCTGCAGCTGATTTTTTATGTTTTTTTCTAGATTGTATTTTCGTAAATTCTCAACAATGCCTTTATATTCAGAGTCTCTATTCATTGGCAACATCTCCTAACTACTAAATGTTTTAATTTTCAGAAAAAAACTCTACTACTATCATACTCGCTTTTTATACATAAGTAAAATAATTGTAGAATTTGAAATTTTTGGGACGCGGGACAGAGGGACAGGTCCCTTGTCCCTCTTATCAGAAAAAAAAAGGGACGGTTTTCCTGCTCTAAAACAGCAATACCATCCGTAAATTCACCCTATTCCTGGTTGGCCTTATGTATCTCCCTGTACCCAGATACTTCTATATATTGAATGAGTGCTTCGACCATTTCACTATCCCATTGAGTGCCACTACCATTTTTTAAGATGGCTACAGCTTTCTCAACAGTCATTCCCTTTCGATAAGGGCGATCTGACGTCATCGCATCAAAGGCATCTGCAACCGCGATTATTCTACCGTACAAAGGGATTCCATGTCCTACCAAGCCATCTGGATAGCCTTTACCATCAAATCTCTCATGATGTGACCGCACTCCTGGAAGTAAATCTTTAATTTCATCTTGTGGAGAAATTTGTTTTAGAATATTTTCACCTATACTAGGATGCGCTTTTATTTGAGAAAATTCTTCGTCTGTTAATTCTCCTTCCTTAAGGAGGACATAATCAGGCACCCCGATTTTTCCAATATCATGGAATGTTGCACACGTCATCAACTTCTCTAACTCTATCCCGCTCAATCCAATTCTTTTCCCTATTTCACTAGAAAATTGGGCCACACGAGCTGAATGACCTCCTGTATAAGGGTCACGAGCATCTAATGAAGCAGTTAAGACGGTAATAAAGCTATTTAAAAGCTGCGTATTCTTGTCATCACGAGATTTAACACCCTTAATCATATGGTTAAACCCAGAGATTAACTGCGAGAATTCATCCGTATAAACGTTGCCCTTTACATACTCATAGTTATTGTTTTGAGCAGATTTCATCTTCAATAATAACTCGCTAATTGGCTTTTGAATATCACGATACATATAATGGGCGATTAGTAGAGCATAGATGATGAAGGTCGTCACAATGATTACGGACCAGAGCATATAGTGAATTGGAAATTCTGTTTTCCATTCTAAAAATTTTAATATTGAAGCTAATAAAAAAATTAGTACAGGAATAATCCCTACTACTAAAATAGTGAATTGAAGCTTCCTTTTTATTGATACGACTATTTCATTTTCAGTAAGTAATGTAACAGATTCCTCATATAGTCTACAACGTAAATCCGCAAGAAGCGGCTGGATTGCATATAGCGTTAAATAGAACTCTACTACTGCATGCAAGGAAGCTGCTAAAAAACCCACCGCAAAAATGTAAGGAATATAAATTAATGTAAGACTAATAATTTCAAGTTTGATTAGCATATACGAACCTAAAGATAAAGGAATAGTTAACCCCAAAAAGTGCGGAATAAATATTCTTTTTACAGTAAGAACTGGAAACTGCTTGACTTGCACTAAAGCTGATTTTATAGATTCTTTAGAATGATCAGAGTCTTCGTAAACGAAGGAAATTGGTTTAACATGGAAGGAATACATAGTCATTTCTGCCGCAAACATTATTAATGTAGATCCGATCAATAATAGTAGCATTAAAATTTTTTCTGAAGATGCTATCGATAGATTCGTAAACATGAATATTGTAGAAACGGTTCCAATTGCAGCAATAGATCCAACAATATAATTACGTAATAATCTTTTTTTGAACGTTGAATAAACCAAAATAAGTATGTCTCCTTCAGTTCTTTTTGTATTTTCTTATATTACTACAAAAAGTCTGCTAAAAGTGAACTTTTGTAAATATTTTATTGCATTTCAGGGACGGAGGGACAGGTCCTTGTCCCTCTCATCAGAAAACAAAGGGACGGTTTTCCTGCTCTAAAACAGAAATACCGTCCCTATTATTTTACCCTATTTCAAGTTCGCTTTATGCGTTTCACTATAACCTGATTCTTCTATATATTGAGTGAGTGCTTCTACCATTTCACTATCCCATTGAGTGCCACTGCCATTTTTTAAGATTGCTACTGCTTTCTCAATAGTCATTCCCTTTCGATAAGGGCGATCTGATGTCATCGCATCAAAGGCATCTGCAACAGCGATTATTCTACCGTACAAAGGGATTTCATTTCCTACCAAGCCATCTGGATATCCTTTTCCATCAATTCTCTCATGATGTGATCGTACTCCTGGAAGTAAATCTTTAATTTCATCTTGTGGAGAAATTTGTTTCAGAATATTTTCACCTATACTAGGATGCGCTTTTATTTGGGAAAATTCTTCGTCTGTTAATTCGCCTTCTTTATGTAGAACATAATCAGGCACTCCAATCTTTCCAATATCATGGAATGTTGCACACGTCATCAACTTCTCTAACAATTTGCCCGTCAAACCGATCCTGTCCCCTATTTCACTAGAAAGTTTGGCGACACGAGCTGAATGTCCTCCTGTATAGGGGTCACGGGCATCTAATGACGCGGTTAAGACGTAAATAAAGCTATTTAAGAGCTGTGTATTCTTTTCATCACGAGATTTGACACCTTTAATCATATGATTAAACCCCGTGACCAACTGTGAAAATTCATCCGTATACACGTTGGCATTTAAGTACTGATAATTATTGTTTTGAGCAGATTGCATCTTTAATAATAATTCATTAATTGGCTTTTGAATATCACGATACATATAATGGGCGATTAATAGGGAATATATGATAAATGTCATCATAATAATTACAGACCATAGCAAATAATGTATTGGAACTTCGTTTGTCCATTCTAAAAATTTTAATATTGAAGCTAATAAAAAGATCAGAACAGGAATAATCCCTACTACTAAGATAGTGAATTGAAGCTTTCTTCTTATCGATACGACAATTTCATTTTCAGTAAGTAATGTAACGGATTCCTCATAAAGTCTACCACGTAAATCCGCAAGAAGTGGTTGGATTGCATATAGTGTTAAATAGAATTCTATTACAGCATGCAAAGCAGCCCCAAGAAAGCCAACAGCATATACATAAGGAATGAATATTAATGTATTAGCAATAATATCTACTTTAACGAGCACAAACCAACCTAAAGTGAATGGAAATAATAAACCTAATATATGTGGTCCTAATAATCTCTTTACAGTTAGTATTGGAAAAAGTTTTACTTGTTTTAAAGCGAACCTTATAGATTCAATAGAGTTCTCCGTTCCATCGTAAACGACCCTAATTGGTTTACTATGATGTGAATACATAGCAATTTCAGCCAAAAACATAATAAACATGGATCCAATTAAAACAAATAGTAATATAACTCGATCTGAATATTCTATCGATAGATTCGTAAATATAAAGATTGCAGAAACAGATCCAATTGCAGCCAAAGATCCAAGAATATAGTTAAGTAATAATCTTTTTTTGAAGGTTGAATATATCAAATTGGATTGTCTCCTTCAGTTATTTTATGTAATTACTTATTTTACTACAATAAGTCTTCTTAAAGTAAATTATTTTATTATTCAAACAGGGACGGAGGGACAGGTTCCTTGTCCCTCTCTCTCACCAGAAAATAAAGGAACGACACTACTGTGAACACAGAAGAATCATTCCTTATAATTGTTTTTTCATTATGGCGGACACTGTTTCCCCTTGTTTCAACTTATTAGAGTTCAACGCGAATCATCCAACTGTTCAATCCCCTTCTGATAGGCTTGAAAAGAATGATTATATATCCAGCCTGGAACCGGATCTTTTAATGTGAAAGACACACTTGATTTCACATGCAGATAGTTCCATGTTACCCCTTTTCTTCTGACAATTCTTTTTGGTAATTTCGGAATTTCATCGTCGTTATTTACAAATCTTACACTCTCGTTAATATGAGAGTTATAAATGTTTCTGAAATGAACATTTCCTACACGCGGACTGGCAAAGTTGTACATAACAATATCCTTGAATTTTATATCACTTAACTCGACATCAAGAGCATGCAAAGTTGCCAGTCCCGCACCTAGGCTATGGCCAGTAATAAACAATGTTTTATCATTCGTATTTTTTATATCGTTTTTATAAGCCTTTATTATTTGATCTTTACAACTCTCATAGATTGATAGAAAGCCACTGTGCACATACCCTCCATGGAAGGGAACTTGACCTTCTTCTAAATCTGCTTCCCAGTCTTGAAGTGAATCAGAGCCTCGAAAAGCTATTACAATAGAATCAGAATTCAGTGATTCAAGTATGAATCCGAACTTTTCCCAACGATTCTTTGCTTTGGCTTTTAATTCGGTGACTAGTTTAAACCCTTTTGGAATTTGAAATTTTTCAGGTTTCATAAATTGATAGGTTGTCAATTCAGATATTTTCAACAGCCATAACGCTAGTAACTTATTATATGGAACCTTTTCAGACAAATCTTTCACACCTCCATTTTTGCGAGTACTTATTCTTATGTTAGGAGTTTAGGTAATGTGAAACAATTGGGGTACAGTTCACACTTCCCCCATCCAACTAAAAAAAGAACCGATTCTCCTCCTGCTTTTGTGAGTAGAAGAATCGGTTCTTTTGGGTTCCTATTGTTTTACTGGGACATCGTGCCTGTCCCCTTGTCCCTATCTTGGCAATTGAAAAAACTCTTTATTTTCGCTGTAGTTTCCAGCAAGTCTACCTAGAGGTTGTAATTTATCTAAATTGATTTTGTAATTTCCTAAATAATATTCCTCTTCAATATGATATCGTACCATTCTCCCTATAATTAAGTGGTCGCTACCAAGTTGTATAATTTGTTCAAGCTTGCATTCCATATGGATCGGAGCTTCTTTTACTCGTTTCGGTTTGACAACAATACTGTCAATAGGAGTAACACCAGCTTCCTCAAATTCATTCACTGCGCTTGGTAGGTTTTCAGAGCTTTTTTGCATTTCATTCCCTAATACCGCCGGAACTACATTGATCACGAATTCTTTTTGAGATCGAATATTGACGAGAGTATCTTTTTCCGTCCCTTCTCTATCTCCCACTCCAGGACCAACAGAAATAACAAGCATCGGAGGATTTCTAGAGGCCACTGTAAAGAAACTAAATGGTGCTAAATTCAATTCACTAGTTTCAGAAATCGTTGACACCCATGCTATGGGTCTCGGAACTACAGAACCACTTAATAATTTATACACTTGTTTTACTTCAAGTTTCGATGGATCGAATTCCAAATCGAACAACCCCTTGTTTAATTTATCTTCAAATTAATAGTTTATTGCTTTGTTTTTATTTTCAAAAGTTAACAGAATTAATAACAAGAAAACGACTATCATGATACCAGTAATGGATAACCATCCAGCTGTAAAGTTCCCAAATGTATCCACAATATATCCAAATAATGGCGGTAATAAAATAACCCCCATTGAACCAAGTGTGATACTTAAACCACTTGAGATACCAGATTGTTCACGTGGAACTACTTCACTAGCAAGATTCATCCAGATAGCATTAAAGCCAGATATTGAAAATCCAAATACGATAATAATTGGTACCATCGTTATAAAAGTTGTATGCGAAGGTAGTAGAGCTATGATTAAACTAGAAACTGCTGATATGATTGTAATCATCATAAGGACAACAACTCTATTTCCATTTAATAGACGATCGCTTATTATTCCCCATAGGACTCTACCTACAGAACCACTAACTTCTGATATTACCAACAATATTCCTGAAAAGAACAATGAAATTCCTAAGTGCTCATAGCTATACAAAACAATATAGGTAACTAAACAAATCTGAGAACCACTTAATCCCATCGCACTAATACTTACAAGCATTAATCGTTTATTTCTTAACATTGTTACCATCTGTAAATAAAAAGATGAACAGCTTTTCCCGTCTATTTCTGATTTCTTTTTGCTAATAGGGTCTTTGTAAAAATAGAAGGAAACTATCCCTCCAATTAGTAATAAGATACAAGCAATAGCTAGAGTCGGTCTCCATCCATAAGCAGCACCAATTGGCAATAAGAGTAATCCTGCAAGAGCTGATCCAGTCGTAATTCCTGTTTGTTTTATACCCATTGCCACTCCTCGTTTATTAAGGGGAAACCAATAGATAATTCCTCGGTTAGTAACAGGGTGCATTGAACCGTATCCTAGTCCACCAATTACAACTAAGAGCAAAACTAGCCAAAACTGCATTGAAAATGTCATTAACAAGAAGCTCAGACTAACACAAAAGGAAATTACTAGTAGTAATTTCCTAGAACCAACTTGATCTGTTATGAACCCAGCAGGAATGGATGCAAGGGCCTGCCCTAAGAATAGGGCGGCCGGTAGCATTCCAACTTGAGACTTAGTTAAAGACAGGTCATTACCAATTAATACTCCCAGTGGACCTATACTTCTTCCAATAAAAGCAACCAACAATTGTGCAAGTAAAAGACATAAAAGCATTCTCCAAGGTTCACTACTATACTTACCTTTTATCAAGGGGTCACTTACATTCATATATTTACCTTACTATGCCTTTATATTTAATGAGATCACATCTTCTACTTTCGATGATTGATCCTTTGACACCTTAAAGATCAACGAACCTATTATACACACCGCAAAGTTTAGTGTTAGACCAATGATACCACCGTGGATACCATAAATGGTTTTGTTACCTGTCCACGTAAGCAAACCAGCTAACACGGCCCCAGCTAACATTCCCCAGAACACAGAGTTTTTTTCTAAACCTTTCCAGTAAAGACCTAGTACAAATGCTGGGAATACCTGTACTAATAATTCAAATTTTAATATGAAAATTTCGTATAATGTTCCTGGAGGATTCCAAGCAATCCAAAGCAACAAGAATACGACAATGATTCCACCAACTTTTCCTACCATAACCTTTTTATGTTCAGTAGCATTCGGGTTAATAAATTTTCCATATACATCATTTGATATCATAGATGAGAAACTCAATAATACCGAATCAGCAGTTGAAACAATCGCCGCTACAATTCCACCAAAGAAGATAATCATCGTCCAGTAAAAAAAAGGATTTATTGCAGCAATATCATTAGCCATTAACCCAACAAGTTGTTCGGATCCAGGCTTATCAAGACCTGGATACAGTGAAATCCCAATAATCCCAATTACAAATACTAATCCAGTTGTAACAGGTGGCATCCAAGCCATTCTTGAAAATGATTTTTTTAAAGTTCTTTCACTTTGAGCAGAGTAAATCCTTTGAATGGCATGTGGATAAATACTTGCACCAAGACCAACGAGTAGAAGAATACTAAACCAGTTAACAGATACATCCCAGTTTGGAACAGACGTTTTTACAGGTTCAAGTTCGTGAATATACCGGGTGACGTCAGCGAAATTACCACCAACTAAATACAAGCCACCAATTAGAAAGACAACGATTCCGATAAGGAGGATAATTCCTTGCATAACATCTGTGAATGCAACAGCTTTCATTCCGCCCATCCACTCATACACTAACATAACGATTATAAAAACGAGTACGGCAATTTGATAAGGGATAGTTCCACCGGTCATCCCAGATACAGCCTGACCTATTGCAACTAATTGCTCTAATAAATAGTTTCCTAATCCCCAAAGCATTAGAAAGATACTCAGTAATGTTACAGCTTTCGAATTAAAACGATGTTGAATCCAGTCTGTAGGTGTTACAAAATTTCTTCGCTTTGCAATTACATATAACCGTGGGGCAAATAATAGATAAACCCCAATAATAATCGTCATAAATGAAATTGATTGTATCCACGGAAACCCTATTCTGTAGGCGGCAGGAGCATAGCCCACAATTGTATTTCCACTATACTGAGTCGCATAAAGAGTGAAAAACAGAGCAATGAACCCCAAATTTCTTCCCGCTAAGTAATAACCTGACAAACTATGATGCAAGTTTTTATCTCCGCGTCCTGATAAATAACCGATAACTAACATGACGATAGCAAAAACGGATAATATGATAATTCCATCTAACCCTGCAAATGTAAGATTCATTATGATTTTACCTCCTTATTCCTCTCAGCTTCTTCCTCGTCCTCAACAAGGTTCCATTGAGTAGCGCATAACCAGCTTAAGTATCCAGATAATACAATAGAAAATACTAACGAGATAAACGCCCATAATGGAAATCCAAATACAAATGGTTCAACAGCACTTTTCGGTATATACCAAGGAACGATAGCAAGCAAAATCAATCCAAGGACAATCCATATCCACTTTTTCTGAACAGGTTCTTTCAGTTGTTTCTTTTCCATATTTTCCTCCTATCACTATGTCAAACTAGTATTTATTTGATTTCTTTTCTATGAGGTCTAGTCAAGTTGATAATTGATTTTGTGAAGTTTTTCAAAGGAGTCTATAACATTTTCGTGCAGTAAGGTAGAACCAATTTCATCTAATCCTTGAATAAGAAGTCCTTTTCGGTACGGGTCAATCGAAAAATCAGCTTTAAATCCGCTATTGTCCATAACTGTTTGGTTCTCAATATCAACCATCAGCTGATATCCACAACTTTTTTTCGTTTTCTTAAATAACTCTTCTACTTGAAATTCCTCTAAGATAATAGGTAGAAGGCCATTTTTAAAAGAATTGTTATAAAAGATATCTGCAAAAGAAGAAGCTATAATTACTTGTATACCATAGTCTGAAAGCGCCCAAGGTGCGTGTTCTCTTGAGGAACCACATCCAAAGTTTTTCCTCGCTAATAAGATAGAGGCCTTTATGTAGCGATCTTGATTCAATACAAATTCTGGTCTCTCTTGGCCATTCTCAAATCTCCAATCATAGAAAAGAAACTGGCCAAATCCTGTTCGTTCAATCCTTTTAAGAAACTGCTTCGGAATAATGGCGTCTGTATCAACATTCACAACATCTAACGGTACAACGACTCCAATTAAATTAGTGAAAGATTTACTCAACTTTTCACCTCCTTAATAGATTTTAATCCCCAAGTTCTAACATCAACAAAATGTCCCGCTATAGCTGCTGCTGCTGCCATTTCTGGACTGACTAAATGAGTCCGTGCATTTCTTCCTTGCCTACCTTCAAAATTCCGGTTAGAGGTAGATGCACAACGTTCTTCTGGTAATACAATATCTTCATTCATTCCTAAACACATGCTACAACCCGCTTCACGCCACTGAAATCCTGCTTCAATAAAGATTTTGTCAAGCCCTTCTTTTTCAGCCTGACGCTTCACTAATTGTGAGCCTGGTACAACAAGCGCATCCACAGTGTCAGCAATCTTGTAACCATTTACTATTTTAGCTGCCTTTCGGAGATCCTCTATTCGACTATTTGTACAAGATCCAATAAACACTTTTGTAACTGCAATATCCTTTATAGCCGTTCCATGTTTTAGTCCCATATAATCCAGCGCTTGTTCCGCAGCTTTCCTCTGGTCTGACGGTAGGTCCTCTGGAGAAGGTACCTTTTTATTTATTCCGGTCACTTGACCTGGATTCGTTCCCCAAGTCACTTGAGGTACCACTGCCGAGGCATCAAAATCAACAGATAAGTCAAATGTCGCATCAGCATCTGTAAAAAGGGTTTTCCACCCTGTTAACGCTTCTTCCCATTCCACTCCTACTGGTGCATACTTTTTACCTTTTAAATAATGGAACGTTTTCTCATCAGGTTGAATAAGTCCAGCTCTTCCTCCCATTTCAATGGACATATTACATATTGTCATTCTCTCTTCCATCGAAAGATCTCGGATTGCTTCACCTCGATATTCAATAACATACCCGGTTGCAAAATCGTGTCCATACTCACCAATTAATGAGAGTATTAAGTCCTTTGCTGTTGCCCCCACCGGTAAGGAACCGCTTACATTAATTGAAAGTGTTTTAGATTTATATTGTTTTAAGGTTTGGGTAGCAAGAACATGCTCTACCTCACTTGTTCCAATTCCAAATGCAAGAGCACCAAATGCGCCATGTGTAGACGTATGACTGTCCCCACAAACGATAGTTTGACCAGGCTGTGTTAATCCAAGCTCGGGTGCGATGACATGAACAATACCTTGGAATTCACTAAATAGATCAAATAGCTTTATACCAAATTCCTGACAATTTTCCGAAAGGGCATCCACCTGTTTTTTTGCCAATGCATCATTAAAGGGTAATAATCTGCTTGTCGTTGGTATGGCATGATCCACAGTGGCCAACGTTAAATCAGGTCTTCTTACTTTACGACTCTTTATTCTTAAACCATCAAATGCTTGTGGAGATGTCACTTCATTTACTAAGTGAAAATCAATATACAGTAAGGATGGTGATTCTTTCTCTTCATGAACAATATGCTTTTCCCAAATTTTTTCATATAGAGTTTTCATCATTTTCACCTCCCCTAAATGATTGAAGCATTTTCTAATTCTAATAATCTCTCGTCGCTATATTTCAGTAATGTTCCATATACTTCTTTATTGTGTTTTCCCATCCTTTCTGCTCCTGGTTCTTTTATCTTCCCTGGTGTTCGACTTAATTTTGGTACGACACCTGGCATAGGAAATTCACCTAGTACTGGATGATCAACCTTCACAATCATCTCTCTTTCCTTGTAGTGTGGATCATCCAACATATCTTGTGCGGTGTATATAAGTCCTGATGGCACACCTTTTTCAGCAAGGATTTTGAGGGCTTCTCTAGAATCTAACAACTTCGTCCATTCTTCAATTAACGAATCTAGTAGCTTCATATTTTCTCCTCTGGCATGGTGAGTTGAGAACCTTGAGTCTTCACTTAATTCTGGTTGTCCCATTGCTTCACATAACCTTTTGAAGACCCCATCGGCATTTGCTCCGATTACGATGTACGTTTTATCAAGAGTAAAATAAATATTGGAAGGTGCAACACCCGGTAACACATTCCCCATGCGTTCCCTTATATACCCTGATAGCAAGTAATCTGGAATTAAACTTTCCATAATTGCAAATACAGATTCATAAAGGGCGGTATCGACTACTTGACCTTTTCCAGAGTGTTCTCTTTCATGTACCGCAACAAGACAACCTATTGTAGCAAATAGCGCTGTTAGCGTATCACCTACAGAAACACCAATTCTTGATGGGGGACGATCTGCAAATCCAGTTACGTGACGAAGCCCTCCCATTGCTTCACCAACACTACCAAATCCTGCTCTATCTTTGTATGGACCTGTTTGACCAAAGCCTGATGTACGTACCATGATTAATTTCGGGTTTATTTCAGATAAAACTTCATATGATAAATTCCATTTTTCCATCGTTCCTGGCCTGAAATTTTCTATTAAAATATCAGCTTCTTTTATCAGTTCCTTTAGAATAGTTTGACCTTCTTCTTTGCGAAGGTTTAATGTAATTGATTTTTTATTTCTAGATTGGATTGGCCACCAGAGACCAACGCCATCTTTTTCCTTACCCCAGTTTCTCATTGGGTCAGATTTCCCAGGTGGTTCAACCTTTATTACTTCTGCACCAAAATCTGCTAGTAATCGACCACTGAATGGTCCCGCTAATAAAGTGCCTAATTCAATAACCCTTAAATCTTCTAAAGGAAGTCTATTTCCAGTCATATTTCCTCTCCTTTCATAATTTTCTTAATCTTGTATACAAATTTATATGCTTGTATACAATAAGTCAACAAAAAATTGTAATTACAAGTTTTTTACGATAAAAACGCACTATTAACCGCTTTCATTTAAAAATAATTGATATTGTTTTTCGTATTGTATACAATGATAATGAGGTGTTATTATGGATGCATACGATTATATAAAGAGTGCCATTATAGATGGGAAATTCGAGCCTGGTATGCGACTAGGTGAAGAGTCACTCGCAAAGGAATTAAATTTAAGTAGAACTCCTGTGAGAGAAGCATTTAAGCATCTTGAAGCAGATGGTCTTTTAGTACCACTTAAACGTGGAGTCAGTGTAAGGAATTTTACAACTCAAGATATTCGTCAAATCTACGACCTTAGAACTTTATTAGAAGGCTATGCAGCTAGTCAAGCAGCCATATATAGAACAGATGAAGACATTGAAAAAATGGAAAATGCCAATATCCTTTACGAAAAGGTCATTGAACACTATGTACAATCAGATATTGACAGTATTAAGGAGATTGTAGACGTTAATCATAAATTTCATGAAGTCATTATTAGTGCATCCAAGAATTCACATATTCATTTTCATTTATCAAAGGTTGTGGTAGTACCTATCGTTTTTAGATCTTTTTATTGGTATAACCCTTTTCAACTTAGACAGTCTCTTGAAGTTCATAAAATTATCCTTCAAGCTATTAAAAACAAAGAACCTGAACGAGCAAAAATTGCTATGCATGAACATATTTATCAAGGGCGCGACCATGTGTTAAAACATTTAGAGAAAATAAAGCACGGTCAACCACAAAAGGAGGAATGAAAGTGATTGAAATTTGCGAAGTTGGTCCACGAGATGGTCTACAGAATGAATGTAAAGTCATATCTACTGAACAAAAGGTTGAACTTATTCAAAGGATAATTGATTCAGGTATACGTAATATCGAAGCAGTTTCATTTGTTAACCCGAAAGTAGTTCCTCAAATGGCTGATGCTGAAGATGTTCTAAAACTCCTTCCCAAAAAAAATGGAGTTCGGTATGGAGGACTTGTCCTAAGTCGCTCTGGGCTTAATCGAGCTCTAAAAACGGATGTTGATTTTTTGCATGTTGTAACAACTACAAGTGATACTTTTAATCTACGAAATGCAAAAAGAACCGTAGATCAAGCTGTTCCCGAGTTAACGGCTGTAATAAAAGAGGGGGTTTCTGCCAATAAAAAAGTAGCTGGTGTTTTAGGTACTGCATTTGGTTGTCCTTTTGAAGGCGAAGTGAAATTAGACAAGATATTACATGTTGCCGAAAAATTCTTGGAAGCTGGATGTATTGAACTTACACTTGCCGATACAACCGGAATGGCAAATCCTGCACAAGTTCAACATGTCGTGACAACATTCAAGAACGCTTTTGGTCAGAATTTAAATCTCGGGTTGCACTTTCATAACACTAGAGGACTTGGACTCGCCAATACACTAGCAGGCTATCAAACTGGGGTTCGAAGATTTGATTCTTCCATTGCCGGACTTGGTGGTTGTCCTTTTGCACCTAAAGCAGTCGGAAACGTTTGTACCGAAGACATGGTCAATATGTTTCATGGAATGAAAGTCGACACAAATGTAAATCTCGAAATGCTCTTAAATACATCTAGATGGATGGAAGAAGTTATGGGTCGATCCCTTGATGGTATGCTTTTAAAAGCTGGCATATAACGAACAAAACACTTCCCCATTAGTTCATCCAACTAAAAAAGAACCGATTCTCCTCCTGCTTTTGAGAGCAGAAGAATCGGTTCTTTTCGGTTCCTATTGATTTACTGGGACATTGTGCCTGTCCCCTTGTCCCGGGACAACTTGCCTGTCCCTTGCTTCACTTCACTTGTAATATTACATTGTCGATGTAAATGTCATGTGTACCTATGGTTGTGTTGTTTTGCTTGCCTAACAGGAACTTCAGACCGACTTTATTATCTGCTGGCATTTTAAACTCATATCTGTAGTTGCTCATTTCTTCTGTTAATGTAGTTTTTTCACTTAAGAATCGAGTATATTGGTCATTTTCAACGGT
>JBFILZ010000002.1:0-88353 GCA_041611945.1 Bacillus sp. (in: firmicutes) | reverse complement strand
CGCCTTCAGGTCTCACCTGTCCCGCTAGTCCCACAGGACTTTGAATAGGCTTCCATGAATTCTCACCGCACGAAGGAAATGCGGGAGTATTTTCGAGGAGTCTCGCGTTCTTCCACTTTGATCACTGCTAAAGAAATATATTCCTTATTTTCATACCTCATGGTGCAAAATTGTTTTGCATGAAGGTCTCTGTTAAATTTTGTAGTTTAGTTTAGCTGCAGGATGCTCGCTTTTCACTGGGCGAATGGTTGGCCAACTCGGCACTTGCGCATTCGGTCTCTCCGCTGAAATCCTTTTCCCGCCAGTGTGTCACACATCCCACCTCAATAAGCTTCGTTTAAACATCAAACATGGAGCTTTTACAGACCTTATCTAAAAAGCAGATGCGAAAAATCCAGGTACTTTTATACAAATTTGCTTTCCATAGCCTGGGTTAATATAGAATCTTTCTCCTACCTTTATACATTTACCATTATGGACTGTAATAAGTGGTTTATCCATATCATATTGAACTTCTTCCATATTCGCAAATTCCAAGCTCTTTCTTCTATATAAATTATAGTCCACTTCTCCGCCAATGCGAATTTCACCTTTTAATGGAGATATCCCCATTTTTCTTAGTACATTTATCGAAAGCGGAACATCTTCAATTGGACATACTGGAATAGTAGGTATTCCTTCGTCTTTTAAGAGCTCCTTCCATTCTCCTGTTATTTTTTTTATTTTCCCAGGCGAATATCCTTGCCTCCAAATTGGAACGATAGACAAGTAGTATGGATACATAGACTCTCTTATCCATGCCCAAGCTATTTTATTCATCTCACCCTCCATCACATCAGTAAAGACGACTGGTATCCTTAATCGCTTGCACTGACTAATAAACGATGGACTTAATAAACGGAAAGGTATTCTCACAGCAAAACAATAATCTATTGGACTATTTATCATTAAATGTCGAATTCTTTTATAGGATGTCAGCAATTCTGATTCGTATTTTATAGTGATGCAAACTAATACAGTGGTACATCCCTTACTGATATGATCTTTCATTCTTTCAATGAAAGTTGTGAATTCTCTTAAATTCTCTGTTTTGAAATCTAGCATCACATGACTAGGGGTCAGTAAATAAGAAGAAACATCCATTTTTATAAAGTTAACATTCTCCATGTGTGGAGAAATATACTCAATCCTATTGTCATTTATAGATAAAGAAATTCGCTCAATTCCATGCTCTTTATTTATATTAGCTCGGTCAATCACATACTTCACGTGTATAAACCTCCCTCATTTCTATTCAGGTATAAAACTAATAACCCTTAAGACAAGCTATGAAGGATGAGAGGAAAGTATGCATTAATGTATCGAGTATTGAATCTTAGGATTAGACTCTGTTTAACTTTGTTGTTGATTACAGCGCAGATGATTACTTTCCGTAGGGCGAGCGTCTTACCAAACCGTCACTTGCCCCTTCGGCGACACACCTATGGCACCATTCCCTTTAATAGGAGCGGTTTCGTACATACGCAAACTAGGAAATGCAAAAATATTTAAATGCATTATATAATGAGTTGAAGATGAAAATAAAAGGGGATTCAAAAAATGAAAAAAGTAATCTTAAGTATCCTAATGCTACTTCTTGTATCAGCTCTAGTATCTTGCTCCCAACCGTCAAATACAGACACCAAAACTATGATTGTCAACCAAAAAGAAGTTTCTTTTAATCAAAATGTAATTGATTTGGTTGAACACAGGGAGAGCCCTACCGTTAAATATGCAATAGGTCCAGACATGAAACCCGATTACATAATTGAAGTAAATAATGAAGTGTACCAAATTTATCAAGTATCTAAAAATGCTATTGTTTCTTTAAAATCAGAAAATGAAAACTACTTATATGAATTGTCAGAAAGAAAATACAATAAATTAGTCAAAGTTTTGAAGTAAAAAGACAAAAAGGAACTTCTTCCTTTTTGTCTTTTTAAATTTTCTCTATTCCGTTGCTTTCATAGAAATATCTCGTTTTTTATTTGGCTAAAACAGAGTTGTCTGTTCATTATTTTGGTCGTTTAAGTTTAGGATTCAATAAGATTTGTACAATATTCAAATCCCTTATGGAACATTGGTATATCGTCATAAAAAGGAGATTCGAATTAGTATACTAAATGCTTCTCCAAAATCTATGTTTTTTCGTGTATTCTCCCTTTCAACCGAACGGGTTAGGAAAATTTCAGCAGCCACTTTTTATTTTGTTGTTAATAAGTCAATATGCTCAAAGAAACTAGGGTATGAAACCGAGATGGCTTCTGTATCTTCAATTGACATGTTACCTTCAGCAATAAATGAGGCTATTGCCAACATCATGCCGATTCTGTGATCTCCATGACTGCTAACATTGGAAGCCTTAAGATTGCATTTACCGTTAATGATCATCCCATCTTCCGTCGCTTTAATATTTGCTCCTAATTTTGAAAGTTCATTTACTACAGTATCAATACGATTTGTTTCTTTTACCTTCAGCTCACTAGCATCTTTAATGACAGTAATCCCTTCTGCTTGAGTAGCAAGTAAAGCAATAATTGGAATTTCATCGATTAATCGAGGAATTAACTCCCCACTTATTTCAATACCTTGTAAGTTTGATGTGGATATGTGTAGATCAGCAAAAGGTTCAAAATTTTTCTCTCTTATATTTTGTAAAGAAAAGGTAGCCCCCATCTTTTGTAACACATCAATAATACCCGTTCTGGACGGATTAATTCCTACGTTTTCTAGGATTAAGACACTATTTGGTACTATGGCACCAGCAACTAAGAAAAATGCCGCAGAAGAAATATCTCCTGGAACATATATAGAAGTAGCTCTCAGTTCTTGGCCTCCTTTTACAGAGATCGTATTTTCTTGAACATCTACTCTTACGCCAAATGCTTTCAACATTCTTTCTGTATGGTCTCTGGATTGATGTGGTTCTGAAACAGTAGTTTCTCCATCACTATTTAGTCCCGCTAGTAAGATGGAAGATTTAACTTGTGCACTTGCAACTGGAGAGTGGAAGTTAATCCCTTGAAGTGATCCACCTCTAACGGTTAGAGGTGTATATTGTCCTTCCTCTCTTCCATCAATTTTTGCTCCCATCATCCTGAGTGGTTCTGTCACCCTTTTCATAGGGCGTTTACTAATAGATTCATCCCCAATTAGGCACGCATGAAAAGGAATACCAGCTAATACACCTAATAACAATCTTGTAGTGGTACCTGAATTACCAACATCAAGAATTTCCTTCGGTTCTTTTAATCCATCCCATCCAGCACCATTTATGATTACATTTTCTCCGTCTCTATCTATGGTTACCCCCATCTTTTCGAAACAAGAAATAGTACTTAGACAATCTTCGCCAGGAAGAAAATGTTCAACTTTTGTAACACCTCTAGCCACAGCTCCAAGCATGACAGAGCGGTGTGAAATAGACTTATCTCCAGGTACTCGAATACTCCCATTTAACGGGAGTTGATAATAGTTAACTGTTTTCATTGAAAGCTCCTCCTTAACTTGTAACATATGTTTCGTATTTTTTCTCTTCTAGACAATTCTTTGCTCTAATTCTATCTTCATCAGTTTGGAAACTTAGTCGCAGGACCCCGTATATATCTTCTCGTGCCTCTATAATTCTAATATTTGTGATACTAATGCTATGTATGGCTAAAATACCTGTAACTTCAGATATTACTCCTGGAAAATCAGGAACGTCTACAAATAAGTCATAAAAGGCAGGAATGGCCCCTTTCGTCTTATTAGGTAACCCGTCTCTAAACGTTTTTGCTTTTTCAAAGAACCGGTATATTTGATCAGCGTCTGAAATTTCTATCAGATTACGAACTCTTTCCATTTGTTCCATCCACTTGTTAAATAATTCAAGTAGAGGTAGACGATTATGTATAGTGATGTCTCGCCACATTGCTGGACTTGAGGATGCAATTCTTGTAATATCCCTAAATCCTCCAGCCGCGAGTCTACTTATATCATGATTCTCACTTTCATAGTATTCTACATTATGAACTAGACTTGCTGCAATAATATGGGGGAAATGGCTAATCAATCCTGCCATATTGTCATGCTCAGCAGCTGTCATCTCAATAAAATTCGCCTTAGATCCAATTAAGAGATCCTTTAGAGAATCTATGACGAATCTAGGTGTTGTCTCAGTTGGTGTTAAAATATAGAATGCATTCTCAAACAAGTGTGCTCTTGAAGAGCCAACACCTGATTTATGTGATCCCGCCATAGGATGTCCGCCAATAAAGTACACTTTTTTTTGCTTTAATTGTAAGCTGGTTTGGACAATTTTCTCTTTTGTACTCCCTACATCAGAAATAATCAATCCTTCTTTCAAACTGTATTCTGCCATTTGTCCGAGGAGTCTTTCAGTTTGAGTGACAGGAGTTGAAAGAATAATAAAATCAGCTATTTCTACTTCCCGTTGAAAATTAGTACATATTTCATCAATCACATGAAGGGAATGTGCAAGCTTCACTTGATCTACACCAACATCATAACCAATAATTGTAACATCCTTTTCCCTCTTGATTGCTAGTCCAATTGAACCGCCTATCAAACCTAGGCCAATTATTAACACTCTTTTCTTCATGTAATCACCTCATTCATTTACAAAAGTATGTAGACAAAAAGGTAGGTTATTCACCTACCTTTCTTTTTAGCTCTGTTAAACTTTGTTGTTGATTTCAGCTACAGGTTGCTCGCTTTCCGCGGGGCGGGCGGTGAGCCAACTCGGCACTTGCGCCTTCGTTGTCTCACCTGTCCCGCTGCTCCCGCAGGAGTCGCGCATCCTTCCACTTCAATCAACTCCGTTTGAAAAATCAACATTGAGCTTTAACAGAGCCTTCTTTTTAGGAAAATTGAAACTCTAATTTAACATCTCTGATAGTAATTCAATGATTCCCGCATTGTCTTCTGGCTGGCCAACTGTAATCCTAACACAAGTAGGAAATCCTAAGGCATTACCTGAACGGACAATATACCCACGTTCTAATAAATATTGAAAAACATAATTCCCTTCCAATGGTTCAAAATCTATAAGAATAAAATTACATTGTGAAGGATAAAAAGCTAAGTTATAACGTTGACAAAAATCTTCGAATTTTTGTAACTCTTCACGATTTTTTTTGTTGCAACTACTAACAAATTCTTGATCTGAAATCGAAGCAATTGCTGCCGCTTGAGCAAATCGTGAAGTGTTAAATGGTTCCCTAACTGGTTCTAATTTCTTAATGAATTCCGCATTACCAACACCATATCCTATCCGCAAACTAGCTAATCCGTATATCTTTGAAAAGGTACGTAGAATTATCAAATTGGGAAATTGCTCTAGTAAAGGGATTGTTTCTAAATAATCATCTGCTTGGACATATTCGTAATAAGCTTCATCAATGACAATCAGTGTTGTTGATGGTACTTTTTTTACAAAGGAAAACAGAGCTTCCTTCTCTATGTAGGTTCCCGTTGGATTGTTCGGATTACAAACCCATACCACTCTTGTATTTTCATCGATTTCTTCAAGCATTCCTTTTAAATCATGAAAGCCATTAATTAATTCTACTTCTCTGACCGAAGCACCTTCAATAATTGCATTATGCTTATATTGTCCGAATGTATGAGAAGCCATAACTGTATTAGTTTCAGGAGTTAAAAGAGCACGACATATAGTCTGGATGACTTCATCTGATCCATTTCCAAAGATTAATTGGTTTTCTGACACTTCTAAATGTTTGGATATTGATTCCCTTAGGTTCGTTGCAGATCCATCTGGATATAAGTTTACTTCATCTATACATTTTATTATTGCTTCTTTGACACCTTTTGCATAACCGAAGGGATTCTCATTGGATGCTAACTTCACTATTTTCTCTAACCCGTATTGTCTTTTCACTTCTTCAATTGGTTTACCTGGTTGGTATGGCTGCAAAGTATGCAACTGTTGTTTAATCTCCATTTACTAAACTTCCTTTCTTATGATGAAATAGGAGATATAATGGATTGAACAAAAGATTCAAACTCTTGAAAGGCTTGTGCTTTTGTTTCTTGATTTTGTAAGCTAGGTTCCAGTTCACTCAACTTCTTTAACAACGCACTACCAACAATAACCCCTTCACATACAGGCATTAGATTAGCTACTTGGTTTGAATTTGATATCCCAAACCCTACAGCAACTGGTATTTTCGCATGCTTTTTAACGGACTCAAGGAATGGGTACACACTTTCATGAAGATCATGCCTTACACCTGTGACTCCTAGAGAGGATACACAGTATAAAAAACCATCTGCTTCTTTTGCAATCTTTTCAATTCTCTTCTCAGATGTAGGCGCAATTAATGAAATATATGTGATTCCTCGCTTACGACATTGGTTACGTAAGTCTCCACTTTCTTCAAAAGGTAAGTCTGGCACTAGTAATCCATCTATATCATTTTGCTTCACTAAAGCGAAAAAGGATTCTTCCCCTAATTGTAGCACAGGATTGTAATAGGTAAAGAGGATTATTGGGATTTGAACCCCTTTTTTTCTCATTTCACCCACAAGATTCATGGCTCTTTTTATCGTCATTCCTTTTTTAAGTGCTTTTGAAGCAACAGATTGTATCAGAGGACCATCTGCAAGAGGATCAGAGTATGGGACCCCTAATTCTAAAGCAGATGCTCCAAGTTTTTGTAGAGTTACCGCTATTTCAATAGTCGTTTCTTCATCTGGATAACCAGCCATGATAAAAGGAATAAATAAAAATGCATCCTTTGGAATCGCCCTTTTTATTGATAAACTCATTCAACTTCCCCTCCCATTCGGTCTATTAATGTATGAACATCTTTATCTCCGCGACCCGATAAACAAACAAGGATTGATTGACTGGCATCTAATTCTTTAGCAATTTGAATTGCTTTTGAAAGAGCATGGGCTGATTCGATTGCAGCAAGAATCCCTTCTGTTCTAGCGACCATTTGTAAGGCATTTAATGCTTCCTCATCGGTAACACTTACATATTTCACTCTTTTTGACTTAGCAAAAAAAGCATGCTCCGGTCCAATGCCTGGGTAATCTAACCCAGCAGAAATTGAATATGGTTCTACTATTTGTCCATGCTCATCCTGTAGAAGATAAGTTAGTGACCCATGGATTACCCCAATCGAACCTTTTGTAATTGTAGCGGCATGATAGGCAGTTTCGACACCTTTCCCAGCAGCCTCTACACCAATAAGCTCTACTTGATCGTTGAGAAAAGGATAAAAAATTCCCGCAGCATTACTACCACCCCCAACACAGGCAACAATTGTGTCTGGAAGCTTACCCTCTTTATTAAAAAATTGTTCTTTCGACTCATCTCCAATAATACGCTGAAAGTCTCGCACCATTTTAGGATAAGGATGTGGACCTACGACTGAACCAATCATATAAAAATGATCTTCACAATGCGATACCCAAAAACGTATCGCTTCATTTGTTGCATCCTTTAGAGTTCGAGTACCACTAGTCACAGGAATTACTTTTGCTCCAAGAAGCTTCATTCTGAATACATTAAGTGATTGCCTTTTAACATCTTCTTCACCCATGAATACGATACATTCCATCCCGAATTTAGCTGCCACCGTAGCAGCTGCTACACCGTGCTGACCTGCGCCAGTTTCAGCGATAATCTTTTTCTTACCCATGCGTTTGGCTAATAAAGCTTGACCAATAGCATTATTAATTTTGTGAGCACCTGTATGATTTAAATCTTCTCGTTTAAAATATATTTTTGCTCCACCTATTACTCTCGATAGATTGTCAGCAAAGGTTAAAGCTGTTGGACGGCCAGAATATTCTTTTAGTAACCTCATATATTCCTTATGAAATTCTGGGTCCGAATTGGCTTCAGTAAGAGCGTTTTCTATATCTTCAAGGGGATTCATCAACGTCTCGGGTACAAACTTTCCTCCGAAGTCTCCGAATCTTCCGAATTTATCAGGATACATTGTTAACATGTTGATTCACCTCATTCTCAAATTTTCGGATTAAATCCGGACATTTTTTTTCACTTGCTTCTATTCCTGAAGCAAGGTCAATACCATCTGGAGCAAATCTTACCAATTGGCCAACGTTTACTGGTGTTACACCACCAGCTATAAAGCATGGTACTCCTTGTTTTTTCGATTCTTCTAAGTAAACTGGAATAGCAGTCCAGTTAAAAGGTATTCCTGTTCCTCCCCAAGCATTTTGTGATTTTGTATCGACAATATAACCATCAGCAATACCCGCATATGCGGCCATCTTTTCATTGGATCCTGCATCATGATGGATAGCTTTCCAAACAGGCAAACCCGTTTTTTCTTTTATCTGAAGAATCTCCTGAGGAGATTCTTGTCCATGGCATTGTATGATTGAAATTGAAATATTTTTTATTACATCTAAAATTTCATCTATATTTGAATGAACAAAAACGCCTACAATTTTTTTTTCATTTGGAAGGGGTCTATCTTCTAGCCAATTTTTAACTTGTTGTGGAGTAACCCTACGCTTACTTGGAGCAAATATCACGCCAACAAAATCAGCTTCACTTTCTACTACATAACACCAGTCATCAAAACTTTTATTTCCACAATATTTAATTAATGGCCTTTTCATAAGCACTCTCTCCAAACAGTTTACGAATACCATCTCTAGGTGAAGTTTCTCTCATAAATGCTTCACCAACTAACACTGCATTTGCACCACTATCCTTAACAAATTGAATGTCTTTAGGAAAATGAATCCCACTTTCACTAACAATTAAGCTAGTAGATGGTAAATACGGTACGATTTCTTTTGTGTAGTCGATACTAGTCTGAAAAGTAGCTAGGTTCCGATTATTAATACCAATTATTTTTGGGGTTAACTCTTTTAAAAGTGCCTCGACAGTTTGAATAGAATGAACCTCGACTAAACATTCTAGACCTAACTCTTCAGCTTCCAAATAAAATTCTTTTAATTTTAACGGCTCCAAAACTTCTCCTATCAATAAAATTGCATCTGCACCAATATACTTACTTTCTAAAAGCTGTCTACGATCTATTAAAAAATCTTTTCTTAAAATTGGTATATTCACCGCTTGTTTAATTTTAGTTAAATAATCTATCGCACCTTGAAAGAATGAAGTATCGGTTAACACTGAAATGGCATCTGCTTTTTCATCCATATATTCAGTTGCAATTTCTATTGGTTTAAAATTATTTCGAATGACTCCCTTTGAAGGAGATGCCTTTTTAACTTCTGCAATTAAGCCAATGTTTCTATTTGGATTCGAAAGTGCATCAAATAATGAATAATTCTGAAACGATTGCCTTTCAGGTAGTGAAAATTTTTCCATTTCTTGTTCTTTGACCTTAATAATCTTACCGAGCATAGCGATGAGCCTCCTTTTTTTGAATCAATGTCTGAAAATGATTGTATACTCTATTCGATTCAATCGCTTCCTTGGCTAATAACATACCTTCATGGATCGAGTCAGCTTTTCCAGATACGTAAATGGCTGCTCCTGCATTTAGTAGAACTGAATTACGAGCACTTTGATTTGAGTTGTTGCTAAACACCTGTTTTACTATCATCGCACTTTCCTCGATTGAGTTTGTTTGAATGTCACTTAAAGTCCCCAAGGGCAAGTTGAAATCTCTAGGATGAATCGTATATCTTTTAATCAATCCATCTTTCAATTCCACTACATCCGTATCTGTAGTAACAGAAATTTCGTCTTGACCATCTCTTCCCGTTACAAAAAGTACATGCTTTGATCCTAATTTTTTTAATGTTTCTGCCATTTTCTCAGCAAACTTCGTGTCATAGACTCCTATTACTTGTCTTAAACACCTAGTTGGATTAGATAATGGTCCTAAAAGGTTAAAAACCGTCCTGAAACCAATTTCCTTCCTTGGCGTTACTGCATGCTTCATAGCAGAGTGATAAATAGGTGCAAATAAAAACGATAATGAATCCTTTTTTATTGAATAAATCGCTTCATCAGGAGTAGACTGAATTGGAATTCCAAGGTATTCTAGAACATCTGCACTTCCACTTTTTGAGGACACAGCACGATTGCCATGTTTCGCCACTTTAATTCCTATAGCACTTGCTACAATTGCAGCCGCAGTTGATATATTGAAGGTCGAAACTCCGTCTCCCCCTGTACCACATGTATCAATTGCCTCTTCACCCTCTTCTAAAACAATAGGGCTCATATGACTTCTCATCGCTTTAGTAAAACCGGTGAGTTCCTCGACTGTCTCGCCTCTAAATCTAAGTACCGATAAAAAACTTGCAATTTGGCTAGATGTGGCTCTACCATTCATAATTTCACTCATAGTAATCTCAGCTTCATTTTCTGTAAGTGTTTTACCTTCAATACAATCTCTCAAAAAATCCTTCAACACTTTACTCGCTCCTCTCGGCTAAACGTTTTCTCGGCTAATTGAATGGCTTTTATTACTGCACTCGCTTTATTAATTGTTTCTTCCCATTCAAGTTCAGGCACTGAGTCAGCTACAATACCAGCACCTGCTTGAATATAGGCTGTTTTGTTTTTTAAGACAGCTGTTCTTATTGATATACATGAGTCAATGTTTCCGTCAAAACCAATATAAGCTACTGACCCTGCGTATACATTCCTTGCTACAGGTTCCAACTCTTGGATAATTTGCATTGCCCTAACTTTTGGTGCACCCGAAACTGTACCTGCTGGAAATGTTGACAGTAATGCCTCCACCGGAGAAACATCTTCCCTTAACTCGCCTGTTACCTTTGAGACAAGATGCATGACATGGGAGAAATAATGCAGTTCTTTAATCATAGGCACTCCTATACTGCCAAATTGAGCTACTCTACCAATGTCATTTCTGGCTAAATCCAGCAACATATAGTGCTCCGCCTGTTCTTTTTCATCCTTCAGGAGTTCAGCCCCTAATTGTTGATCTTCTTCCTTTGTGCTTCCTCTTCTTCTTGTTCCCGCTATTGGATGAACTTCTAATTTGCCATTAGATATTTGAATTAACTTTTCTGGCGAACTTCCAATAATTTCAAGATCGTTAAGTTTAATATAAAATAAATACGGGGAAGGATTTACATATCGTAATACACGAAATAAATCAAAACCGTTACTAGTGATGGGAATTTCAAAACGTTGAGATAATACAGTTTGAAAAACATCACCTGATAAAATATAATCTTTTATCTTGTTTACATGTTCTATAAATGTTTCTTTATTATAGGAGGATTTCACATCAACCAAATCCACTTTAAATTCAACAGGATTTAGAATTGTTTCATGATGATTTTGGTGTAAATTTAATTTGTCTAACAAGAGACTAAGTTTCTGGTTTGCTAACATATAAGCTTTTCTAAGTTCTTCTATGGTTTCATTTCCTTCTAAATGTGAATAGTGTATAAATGTAATTTCCTTTTTTGAATGTGAGAGGACAATAATAGTTTCACAATATAATAAATGATAATTTTTAAGTTGAAGATCATTGTTCTTGTGTTTAGGGATATTTTCAATATCAGTTATCGCATCGTAGCCTATATACCCTACCGCTCCTCCTTTAAAAGGAATAGAGGAATCAAGATCCTTTACTCGTAAATGTTCTTTTACAAAAGAAATTGCCTTTTGAAGTTCCCTAGTTCGGTATAATACGTCTTTTTGTTTGGTGAGAATTAGTAGCTCACTCTTTTCCTCTTCTATAGTGATAAAAGGATTTAAACCAATAAAGGAGTAATTAGACCAGGGTGATTGTTCATCATTACTTTCTAATAAATAATACGCTTCATCCTTATACGCTTGAAATACTTGAATAGGGGTTAAGGTATCAATATAATACGAGTGTATTATCGGGATTGTACGGTAAAAGGTTGCATCTTCTATAAATGCATCTTCATTGTATGTGGTCATTTACTCACTCCTCCTAACGAAATTTCGAAAGAAGAATGAGAAAGATAGAGGTATTATTTCAGAATCTTGACTGGCATCAAGTTCTTTAAAAGGGCGGTTCTTTGATGAAAAATGAAAACCCAAAGACAATTAGCCTTTGGGTAGAATACATCGCCTATTTACTATGGCTAACCTCAGCTATCTCAACTCATTCTCGTCTGCTCTATATGCTCTTCTCAACTAATAAACTTATCTGACTATTTAAAATAATATTATATTTCAGGGTTATTTGTCAACCTTAAGTCTGGCCTTAAGTCGACTGCTCCTTCACGGTATACATGCTTCACTTCATTCGGAGCAAGTTTTGTATTGACACTCATCATTACTCTAATGCAAAAAGGAAGGGAATTTGGTACCGGTACTTCTTTCACACACATAACCGGTACATACGTAAATCCACTTAGTCTCCTTATAGCTTTAGCGGGGAAATCAGCATCTATATCTTCTGTAACAGAAAAGATAATAGATGAGATATCATCTGGTTCGATATTATTTCCTACCACTATTTCCCTTAAAAGAGACTCAGTTTTATCTATGATTTCTTGTGAAGTATTTTTTGTTACTGTCGTGGCCCCACGTATTCCTCGAATCAACTTTCATTCCTCCTTACACTCCTGGTCGAGTAATTTTAGAAGCAGATGGTCCTCAACATCAGTTATCGTTAAACTTCCAATTTCATTCATTAAAATCATCCGAATTTTCCCGTTCATACTTTTTTTATCCTTTTTCATTTTATGTAGCAAGGCACTAGGTGATAGATGCTTTGGGAAAGTAGGAAAACCTAACGAATAAAACCATTCTTGGATTTCATTTATCGGTAGGGACACTTCTAGCTGCTTCTCACTTACTTTCATGGCAAATATCATACCGATTGCTACTGCATCACCATGGCTTATGTTCCCATAACCTAATTCACTCTCAATTGCATGTGCTAATGTATGACCGAAATTTAAAAAAACTCGGACACCCGTTTCCAGCTCATCTTGTTGAACTATTGTAGATTTGATTGAAATAGCACGAATTAACGCCTCTTCTAATATAGGTCCTTTCAGATTTTCCAACGTAGGGAGGGTTTCCCTTAACCAAGGGTAAAAGGTCTTATCCCAAATTAAGGAGTGCTTAATTAATTCAGCGAAACCAGCTCTCCATTCGCTAGTTGGAAGTGTTTCCAAATAGGATAAATCATAAAAAACAGCTTCGGGTTGATAAAAAGCCCCTATTGAATTTTTACTAATCGGATGATTAATTGCAACTTTCCCACCTACTGCACTATCATGGGCAAGCAGAGTAGTGGGTACTTGGATAAATTTAATTCCTCGCATAAAAGTTGCAGCGACAAACCCAGCTAAATCACCAATTACTCCACCACCGAGAGCAATAATCAAAGAATTTCGATCTAAATTTTTTTCAATTGCAAATGTCTGACATTCATAAAATTGCTCGAATGATTTAGATCCTTCCCCATGTGGAATTATTTTCGAGTGAACAGGTCCAAACGAACTTAATGAATGAATCATTTCATCAAGATACAAGTTAGCAACATGGTCATCTGTTAAAATTAATATGGATGAAGGTCTTTTTGCAAAAAGTCTTGACCATGGTTCGTTTTCTTTAAATATATACGAGCCTATAATTAAAGGGTATTCCTTGGAATTCGTTTGTATTAAGACTTCCTTCATTAAAACTCCCTCGCCCAACTACGCGCCTTTTCAACGTTTTCTCGAATAAGATCAAGACGATCTTGTCCGAATTGCTCGATGACTGCAACCGCAACCTCCCAGGCAACTACCGCTTCAGCAACCACACTTGCAGCAGGTACAGCACAGCTATCTGAGCGTTCAATACTTGCTTCAAATGTTTCTTTTGTATCTATATCAACACTTTTCAATGGTTTATATAATGTAGGAATAGGCTTCATAACACCCTTTACAATAATAGGCATTCCAGTTGTCATTCCACCTTCAAATCCACCTAAATTATTCGTTTTCCTTGAATAACCATTTTGGCTATCCCAAGTAATTTCATCATGTACAAGACTACCAGGAACTTCTGCTGCTTTAAATCCAATCCCAAATTCTACTCCTTTAAAGGCATTGATGCTGATGACGGCAGATGCTATCTTTGCATCTAGCTTTCGATCATAATGGGCATAACTCCCAAGACCTACAGGAACTCCTTCTACTACTACTTCAACCACACCACCAATCGAATCACCATTTTGCTTGGCTAAATCAATGGCCTCCATCATTTTGGTTTCAGCTTCTGAATCCAGACTTCTTACTGGAGATTCTTCAGTTATGCTTTGAAGCTGTTCAATACTATCGTAACTAGTGTTTTGAGCTTTAACTCCACCTATTTCAATAACTTGCCCTGCTACTTGAATTCCAAGTTCACTTAATACTTTCTTCGCAACAGCACCAGCAGCTACTCTTACTGTTGTTTCTCTTGCAGAAGATCTTTCAAGAACATTTCTCATGTCACGGTGACCGTATTTAATGGCACCATTTAAATCCGCATGTCCTGGTCTAGGTCTAGTGACTTTTCGCTTAATCTCTGATTCAGTAGTTTCTACTGGTTCAATACCCATAATCGTTGTCCAGTGTTTCCAATCGTTATTTTCAACGACTAAAGTAATAGGTGAGCCAAGCGTGACTCCGTGTCTTACCCCGCTTACAATTTTCACTTCATCTTTCTCAATTTGCATCCTTCTTCCTCGCCCATGTCCTTTTTGTCTCCTAGATAGTTCTTTATTAATATCTAGAGCCGTCAATGGTACACCAGCAGGAACACCTTCTATAATAGTAGTGAGTTGAGGACCATGTGACTCACCAGCCGTTAAATATCTCATTTTATTTCCCCCTTTATCACTTTAATGCTTTTATGTAACAATACAACAGATATGGAATGTATACAAGAAGAAAAAGTACATTTCTTCCTCGTATACACAATAATATTCTCATTATTTTTAATACTCTATTAAAATGATTATTCATATATATTACAGAATTCACGCTTCCTTTGGGAGAGGTCTCTAATGGACCGTTATTTCAATGAATTTTCACCGCACGAAGGAAA
Organism: Bacillus sp. (in: firmicutes); assembly: GCA_041611945.1. Taxonomy (GTDB): domain Bacteria; phylum Bacillota; class Bacilli; order Bacillales; family SA4; genus Bacillus_BS. The sequence continues at coordinate 73,286 of JBFILZ010000002.1, read as the reverse complement.
TGCGAGAGTATTTTTTAGGAGTCTCACATTTTCCCTTGCAATGAAATTACTTACTATCAACAATACCCATTAACATAGCTATTTTAAAAATTAGTATGAATGAACCAAAATTCGAGAGAATGAATAATTAATTGAAGAAGATGGTCATTCTCAGAAACCCACAGACTTAGTTAGTATGTAACAAAAAAAGGCTAATGATTTGGTGAAATCACTAACCAAAGTAAATGCATATTAGAATGTGTCCTAAACTTTCTTTCGATAAAAGAATGTATCTTCTGTTTCTAGTCCATATTTTGAAGGATCAAAAATTTGTTCAGTACTACCGACAAAAAGAATTCCTCCGGGCTTAAGTGCTTCACTAAATTTCTTATAAATTATATTCTTTGCTTCTTCAGTAAAGTAAATCATTACATTCCTACAAACTATCAAATCGTAATTTTGTTCGAAAGAGTCCGCTAATAGGTTTTGTTTTTTAAAGGTAACTGTTTTCTTAATAGACTCGTCAACGTGATAAAACAATCCTTCTCGGTGAAGAAACTTAACTTTCACATCCTTTGGAACTTCCTTAATTGACCTTTCTGGATATGTTGCTATTTTAGCCCGACCAATTGCATTTACATCCAAGTCAGTCGCCAAAATTGAAATGTCCTTTAACGGAATTAAACCAGCCAGAATCATCCCAAGAGTATAAGGTTCTTCTCCAGTAGAACATGCAGCACTCCATACCTTCGGACGACCATTAGTATTCTTAAGTAGCTTAGGCAGGATTTTCTCTTGTAGCACTTCCCATCTTTTTACATTTCGATAAAATTCTGACACATTTATTGTCATCCGATCAAGAAATTCATCGAACAATATTTGATCTGATGTCATAACTTGAAAATACTCTTTGAAATTTTGAAATCCTCTCTTTTCATATAACGATGTCAATCTTCTCTTCATTTGTGCTTCTTTATATAATGATAAATCGATTCCAGTCTTTCTTTTTATATTTAAGATAAACTCTATGTAATCATCTATCATTGAATTACCTCATTTTTTATTTAGGATAAGAAAAGTATACATGAATGACCAGGTATAGTTAATCTATTTTTCAAGATTTTTTCTTAAGGCTGTTTTCGTAAAGAATGTTGTTTTTAGCACGAATCAATATTTAAACGAATTTTGATTGTAGCGGAAGGTGTGAGAACTCCTCGAAAATGCTAACGCATTTCCTTCGTGCGGTGAAAATTCATGGAGGAATATTCAATGTGCTGCGTGAGCAGCGGGACAGGTGAGACCCCGCAGGCGCTAAAAGCGACGAGAATGCTCACCGCCCGCCCCGCGGAAAGCGAGCATCCTCTCGCTGTAATCAACATACTCGGTTATTAGTGTGGAAAAAGTCAACAGCAACAAAGTATGCGAAAACAGCCTTTCTTAAAGAGGCATCTTTTTAGAAGTGGTTGTAGATTCTCACTAATAGGATAATCTCTTTCTTCTAAACGGGATACGAAACTACTCATCGTACTATCGACTGACTGAGTCTTATATCCCTCTAATATCACAGGATCTCAGTTTTCCCGCTATCCACTTTGAATAGAAATTAAAATCGAGCTTTAACAAATAACAAACCTAATAAAAAAAGCAAGAACCTGTCAATAAATAAATGACTGGTTCTTGCTTCACTCTAATATTTCATAAAAAGGAAAACCCTATCCTTTTAGTTCGTCCACTGATTGATAAGCTTTGAGTACTCAACAAGTTCTTCATTATTAAAGAATAAGTTGATTTCACGTTCAGCACTATCAGATGAGTCTGATCCATGAATGATGTTCTTACCAACTGTGACTGCAAATTCACCACGAATTGTACCTGGTGCTGAATCTTTAGGATTTGTAGCACCCATCATTTGTCTAGCTGTAGCAATTACATTTTCACCTTGCCATACCATCGCAAATACAGGGCCAGATGTAATAAAGTCCACTAATTCACCAAAGAAAGGACGTTCTTTATGTTCACCATAGTGATTTTCTGCTAATTCTGTAGGAATATTCATTAACTTTGCACCTACAAGCTGAAATCCTTTTTTCTCAAAGCGGGAAACAATCTCACCAATTAAATTACGTTGAACACCATCAGGTTTAACCATTAAAAACGTTTTTTCCATGCTATTCTCCACTCCTGTTACATTATGTATAAGCTTACTTCGTAAGCCCATACAAATATATCACTCTTTTCTATCTTTCGCAAATCATAAAAAACAGATTATGACTTTCGCTTCCCAATATATTTTGCAATATTAGCAAATGCTATTTTGGAGCGATTATTAGGTAATTCATTTACAATAGTTAGAGCCTTTTGTAAATAGAGATCACTATACCTAAACGACATTTCAATACTACCACTGTTTTTTATATCTTTGATAATTTCGAGTAGTTTTTCGTCCTCGGTACCTTCATTAACATTAACTATTTTTTTTCGAAGTTCATTATCTTTCATGGCAAGTAGAACAGGTAGCGTAATATTCCCTTGTCTAAGATCACTGCCTGCAGGTTTCCCTAATTCATCCTCAGTTGATGTGAAGTCAAGAATATCATCCGTTATTTGAAAGGCCATTCCAACATAATAACCAAAGTAGAACAATTTTTGATGGGTATTCTTAGGTACGTCTGAGGCTATAGCACCTAATTGACAACTTGCAGCTATTAATAAAGCTGTTTTTCTTTTGATACGTCTCAAGTAAGTTTTTAAGTGCTGATCAAAATTAAATTTATCTCGAATTTGTTCTATCTCACCTAAGCTGACTTCAACAATTGTTCGAGAAAGTATTTTGTGTGCTTCAGGTTTATTAATTCTCGCCATTAATTCTAAGGACCTAGCAAAAATATAATCTCCTGTATACATAGCTATTCGGTTATCCCATTTTGCTTTAATTGTTGGTTTTCCACGTCTTATTTCTGCATCATCTATGACATCATCATGCACAAGTGAGGCCATATGAATAAGTTCCAAGGCTACTGCAACATCTTTAATAACATCTAACTCATAGCGACCAAATTTTCCAGCTAGTAAGACAAAGACCGGTCTAAGTCTTTTTCCCCCAGCCTGTAAAGTGTGTAGTGATGCTTCTTGTAGCAACGGATGCTCGGACTTAATAGTTTCTTGTAGTTCTTTTTCAATTTCATTTATATCTGTGCTCAAAAATGAATACATCCTATTTAACTTCATCTCGTCCACCTGAATTTTAATAAATTTTCCCTCTGTTTTTTTCTTATTTCATGTATTTTGTATGTTTTTATATCCAATATGTGTAGCAGCAACACCAAAGGTATGAGGCTTAACCACTACTTCCTGAAATCCGGACTCTTTAAACATTTCAGCCAACTTCTTCATTCCTGGAAAGTCTTTAGCCGATTCCTGTAGCCACGAGTATTCTTCATAGCTTTTCGCAATCAACTTGCCAAATAGCGGCATAATGTAACGGAAATAGATTGCGTAAACTTGCTTAATAATGGGTTTTTCAGGTTGAGATGTTTCTAAACACACAGCTGTACCACCTGGTTTTAACACACGATGCATTTCCTTTAAGACCTTACTATAATTCGGTACATTTCTTAGCCCAAATCCAATCGTTACATAATCAAATGAATTATCCTCAAACGGTAGTTCCATCGCATTGCCATGTACAAGTTCCACTTGTTTTAACTGTAACTCATCTACTTTCTCTTGTCCCACACTAAGCATATTCTTACTGAAATCCAAACCAATAACATGGCCACTTTCGCCAACAGCATTAGCCATAGCTATTGTCCAATCAGCAGTCCCACAGCAAATGTCCAGAGCCTTCTTCCCCTCTTGAACATTCATATACTGCATCGTTTTATTTCGCCATGCAATATGACGTTGAAAACTTATCACTGAATTCATCAAATCATACTTGCCAGAGATTTTCTCAAATGTGCGATGAACTCTTTGTTCCTTAGATTCTTGCATGTTTTCACCCTTCTTCCACGATTTTATGGCGAGGTTTCTCAAAGCTGTTAATCATTGAATGAATGGTATTTAATATAGAAGTATTCACCTCTGTACTAGCAGAAAAAGTTTGAACTCGTTCATAGGTCTTATTAATAATGAGTTCAAAATTCTTTAGTACAACTCTTTCTACTCCATGTCTTGAGTTACTTAAATAATGACTTTCAACAGTTTCATCTACAAAAGACTGAAGAAAGAGAGAATTTCCAGTTTGTTCGAATACCATCTTTTCATAATATAAACGTTTTAGAAGTAGTAATTCAGGAATTAGTTCTCTCCAAAAGGACAGTTTATGCGAATGAGCTACATTTCTAAATAAATCACTTTCAATAATCCTTATACTCTCGATAATTGAATCTAGGTCAAAGGTATCTTTTTGATAAATTTTGATCTTATGTTCATTGATTCGCTTTATACTTGTCGCTAATATTTGAATCATTTTAATATCTTCTAATTCAGCTAATAAGCTGTAGTATAATCCACTGTAGTAATCTCCAGCTAAAACTTTTAATTGCTGTTCTTTATGCTCAACATCATGAATTGTAGTAGCAATTGACACTTCTTCATGTGTATCTAGTGCAACTTGAACTAGCATTGTTGTAATAATATAAGATTCTATGATTTCTTCCTTCAATTCTAAATCATTGCACATAGCCACCAATAGAAAAAGCTTGTCCTCATCAACTTTCGGGCATTTTAAAAACTTTTTGAGGTAAGAATGATCAATATATTGATGGATTTTATCGAGTACAACTGTTTTTTTTCTATTGATGTCACTCACTCTAATCACCCAACCCCATCAAAACTATTCCAATTTTATCCTAATATTTATAAACTAATTAAGATACAGATTTTGAAACTTTTAGCACCATCAATTATAGCATAGTCTTATTTCATAGGCTCTGTTAAACGTTGTTGAATTCAGCTGCAATACGTTCGCTTTCCGCGAGGCTGGCGGTGAGTAAACTCGTCGCTCTAGTGCCTGCGGGGTGTCAGCTGTCCCACTGCTCTTGCAGGTCTTTGAAATGTTTCCCTCAATTTTCACCACACGAAACAAATGCAATAGCACGACCGAATAGGCTTCCATGACAACACTCCAGCGTACCGATTGTACTACTTCTAGAGTATGCTTCGGTGAAATCGGGACGTTTGTTATTAAATATCACAATTTCGTCATACAAGAAACGGTTATTCCTCTATAGCTCTGCGCAAAAATTTGAAGAGTGGCGCTTCCTTCCACTTCAATCAACTTTTTAAAATATCAACTGGGGCTTTAACAGAAGCTTTAAAATGAAGAATACAACACAACTGAAAAAAATAAAAGCAGGATTGCCTGCTCTTTATTCTACTTCTGTATCAATTTCTCCATGACTAGTTTGCACAATTGCTTTGCCTCTTATTTTAACAGCTGATGTATGCTCAGTAAATTGAGCAATCATAACTTCACCTTTGTCTAATTTTTCGGAATGATGAAATCTAGTATCAGTTCCTCTGGTTAATCCTATAACATTGACACCGTTTTCTTTTGCTTTGATAACAAAAAAATCGTTATTTGGTGAATCTTTCATCAAGTAATCCCCCTATACGTACACTATTGTTACTTTACTATCTCTTAATCCATAGAATGTGTCAATATTTATTGCTACTTAAGTAGCGATAGTACTTCAGCCCTAGCAGAGCTGTCACTTGCAAATACTCCCCTGACTGCCGAAGTAGTTGTTGAAGCACCGGGTTTTTTTACACCTCTCATTGTCATACACATATGTTCAGCCTCAATGACAACCATAACACCATGTGGATCAAGAGATTCAACCATTGAATCAGCTACAGTTGATGTAATTCTTTCTTGCAGCTGTGGCCTTTTAGCAACAGCCTCTAAAGCTCTTGCTAGTTTACTTAGGCCTGTAACTCGACCACCTCTAGGGATGTAGGCAATATGTGCCTTCCCAAAAAATGGAACAAGGTGGTGTTCACACATTGAAAAGAATGGAATGTCCTTAACTAACACTAGTTCTTCGTGATTTTCTCCAAAAACGGTCTTAAAATGTTCTTTTGGGTCTTCTTGTAGGCCAGAAAAAACCTCTGCATACATCTTCGCGACACGCTTTGGAGTATCTAAAAGTCCCTCACGATTTGGATCCTCTCCAATTGCCTCTAATATTAATTGAACTGCATGTTCAATTTGTTCAGTATTGATTGTAGACATGAAAAAGCCTCCTGTATGTATATAAAATTAATAGCTTCTATTTTAAGTTCAACTTCTAAAAAAATGAGCCCCACAACAAAGTTAATTATAGAAGTCTTATTCACTACGTTTATATTTTAAACAATAAGTAGATATTATGAAAGTTTATTAAGTCTATAAGATAATATTTTTTGAGTTACAAATGAATTTTATCATACAGGATAGGTAGAAGCAAAAAAAGAAGAGCCGCAGCAATGTGCGACTCTTCTAATCAATATGTAAGGATTATTTCACTGCATCTTTAAGTGCTTTTCCTGGTTTGAATGCAGGAACCTTACTTGCAGCGATTTCGATTTCTTCACCAGTTTGTGGGTTACGTCCCTTACGAGCTGCACGCTCACGAACTTCAAAGTTACCAAAACCAATTAATTGAACTTTATCACCATTTTTTAGTGCCTCTAAGATTGATTCAAAAACAGCATCAACTGCCTTTGTTGCATCCTTCTTAGAAAGCTCACTAGCTTCTGCAACCGCGTTAACTAATTCTGTCTTGTTCATGCCATTCACCTCCTCCAAAAGAAATAGTAGCACATATTATCTCGAGCGAGAAATACGTCATAAGAAAAGCGTTCAAATATATTATGAATGCATTTTCCCTCAATAATATGTGAATAAAGATTTTACTATCATTACTTCACATATTTTCAACTTTCTATACCTACAAAAGCAAGCAAATCAGCCTGCAAGCCTTATATTAAACGATATTTAGACATAATTCAATAGATTTTCTAAGAAACTTTTCATATTTAGGCATAATTCTCCAAAAAAGTTAACTTTTTCTTATAAAAACTACTAAAACACTTAATACCATATAAAACCGGGCAATTACTCCTACTTTTGTCTTTTAGAAGATTATCATATTGAGTTTTACAAATCAAGTAATATCAAGGCTCAACCCATATCTCTAGGGGTTATTTTATATATTTTTTTAAAAAGCTTTGTTTAAACTCAATATTTATTTTTTAAATAAAGTTGGTTGAAGTGGAAGGAGGAGTGCCGAGTTGGCTCACCGCCCGCCCCGCGGAAAGCGAGCATCCTGGAGCTGTTATCAACAGAAAAGGTTAACAGATCAAAAAAAAGACCCCAAGCGGAGTCACATTTTAAAGTATTATCGCAATCAATCCACCAGATCCTTCATTAATGATTCGCTCTAGTGTTTCTTTGAGCTTGTAACGTGCATTTTCTGGCATTAATGAAAGCTTAGCTTGAATTCCCTCACGTACAATGGAACTTAATGAACGACCAAATATGTCTGAGTTCCAAATAGAAAGTGGATTTTCTTCAAAATCTTGCATTAAGTATCGCACTAACTCTTCACTTTGCTTTTCTGTTCCAATGATTGGTGCAAACTCTGATTCAACATCTACTTTTATCATATGAATAGATGGAGCCACCGCTCTTAGTCTTACACCAAACCTAGAGCCTTGTCGAATAATTTCCGGCTCATCCAAAGCCATTTCAGTCAGGGCAGGTGCTGCAATTCCATAGCCAGTTTGCTTCACCATTTTCAATGCATCTGAAACTTGATCGTATTCAGCCTTCGCATAAGCAAAGTCTTGCATTAATTGTAATAGATGATCTTTTCCTCTAATCTCTACGCCAACTACTTCCTTAAGAATTTGATCGTACAAAACATCAGGAGCATATAAATCAATTTCAGCTACACCTTGCCCCATTTCAATTCCAGCAAGACCTGCATGTTCAATAAAATCATATTCGCTAAATTGCCCTACTACTCTGTCGACATCACGGAGACGTCTAATATCCTTTACTGTATCTTTAACAGCATTTTGATAGCTTTCACGTAACCAATGGTTATCGCGAAGTACCATTACCCAGCTAGGAAGGTTCACATTGACTTCCAGTACAGGGAATTCATACAGTGCTTCACGCAATACGTTGAACACATCTGATTCTCTCATACTTTCAACACTCATTGCTAACACAGGAATATCATATTGTTCAGTTAAGTTTTGACGTAACTTTTCTGTTTCAGGATGATGCGGGTGAGCAGTATTAATAACCATGATGAATGGTTTCCCGACTTCTTTCAATTCATTAATTACTCTTCCCTCTGCCAATAAAAAGTCCTTACGTGGTATTTCACCAATTGAGCCATCCGTGGTAATTACTACTCCAATGGTTGAGTGCTCTTGAATTACTTTTCTCGTTCCAATTTCTGCTGCTTCATGGAACGGTATTGGTTCCTCATACCATGGGGTGTTAATCATTCTAGGACCATTTTCGTCTTCATACCCTTTTGCCCCAGGAACCGTATAGCCTACACAGTCAACTAGACGCACATTAACATCAAGACCTTCTGCCACGTGAAGTGATACTGCTTGATTCGGAACAAACTTCGGCTCTGTAGTCATGATTGTTTTACCAGCAGCACTTTGTGGTAGCTCGTCTTGTGCCCTTGCTTTTTCAGACTCATTTTGAATGTTTGGCAATACAACTAGCTCCATAAACTTTTTAATAAAGGTTGATTTACCTGTTCGAACTGCACCTACAACTCCTAAGTATATATCGCCACCAGTGCGCTCGGCGATATCTTTAAAAATATCTACTTTTTCCAAGTGATTCCCCTCCCGATCTCAACTTCTTGGGATATTAGATACCCAATAATAACTACTAATCTAGGACAGTATATCTTATGATGTTGTCCTATTTAATTATGACTAATGTGGTAGAAAAATTTTTATTCTTTTGTTATTTGCTATGTTAAAGCCAATATTAGTAGGCTTACTCATTCTTTAACAGAGCATAAATAAAGGCGAAAACGATTTTTTTAACAAAAAAAGAACCCTTCTGTAAAGTGTATTCTAACGAGAAGGGTTCATGACTATTTTATTGTTAATGATGAAAATTTGTGAATTGCAGTTCTTCTATATAGACAAAAAAATAATATTAAAAAAATATTTTATTTCTCTAAAAATACAGGTTCATTATTCTCAACTGTATAAGGGACAGAATATACTGGAACAAAAACGTTATTTTCTAATAGTATTGAACGAATATCCTCACCTGGTTGATAAGAATGTTCGGTATTATGTAAAGCCTTGTATAAATCAATTGAGTAATCTATGAAAATCTCTCCTTCATTATTAATAAGAAAGGGTAAATTTTCTCCCGAAAAAGGACTTATTACAAATGGTGGATATTCATAATTTAGTTTAGTGTAATTCAAAGTGAAAACATTTTCTGATAAAACTTTATCAAATGGTGGGTAACCATTTGATCTTATATAAACTTGGATTCTTGTCTTTAATTCTCTGATTTTATCAGCTAACCTCAAATCAATTAATTTTACTTTAGGGTCTTCCTCTACGTTTACCAATACAAATTGATAGATCCCTCCACTTTCAAAAGCTGATGATGGGGGTTCAGGAATATACCTTGGGACAATCTTCTTGAAATCAATCGGGTATTTTAGATAAATTGGTGTATCCATGTCTCGATCCTTAATTGGAATCAATCCACCACTGTCTTCTCTAAATTGATTAATAGCATTTTGAACAGACTGAATTTGATCGTCATATGGTATTGAATTTTGTGATAATCTGTCGTTGGGATACAGACATCCTGTTAAGATAAATGAACAAATTATAAGTAAAAATGTTATCTTTTTCATTTCTTTCCGCCTTGCTTTCCCCTTATGTAAGGTTATTCATTAATTGGTCCGCTGAATACTACGAAAAAAATAATCAGTCCTGCAATTAACATAAACGCATATGCTAAAATGGCAGTTACCCACTTTAAGACACCTTTGAGCTTATATCTACTTAGCATAATGGATAAAACCGCTAAAAACATTAGCCCCATAGAGCCTAAAGCAAACCACATTTTAATGAGTCCTGTTGACATCTTTTCCACCCCTTTTCAAATCGACAGAATTATACCATATTTTATCTCATAATTCACTAGAAAAAGAAATGAGAGTTTAAATTCTCTTCTTTTGAAAGGGATTGAATTATTGTCACATTCTTCAATTACGCTACACAAAACCCAAATTGAAACAGAAGAACAGGAGTGAAAATAGTTTTTAAACAGCTACTCGTTTTCTTAACAGGTGAAAATTTGTATTTTTAAGAAGGTTAATTGAATTGAAGAAAATCTAGATCCTACAGATCAGGATGAGTGTAATCGGGCTCAACAGATGCCTCTGAGCAGATGAGCCTACTTCATTTCATGCTCAGAGGAATGTAGTTTCCTGCAGTAAATCAATAACCATATTTATTAGATCCCATTTAAAAAGCTGAAGCAAAGGGGGCTCCTCACTTCAGCAATGACTAAATTTATACAACAAAAACAGCTCAACTCAAAGTTTGCTTCGAAGTATAATATGCATTCTAAATTTTTTTGCAACATTAGGTAGCCTATTTTTATTACTTATTTTTAAACATCTTACCTATTGAGTTTATATCCATCGGCATATTATTGTTAATAATTGCGTTAACAATTTTATCTTCTTTTTCTTGTGTAACTTGCTTCCCAGCAAGAGCAGATACTTGTTTAATTAAGAGACGAACTTGTGCTTCGTCTTTAAAGTTAGCGCCCTTCACTGAGTCCGCTAATTTGAAAATATCATCTTTTTTTATATTAGTTTTCTTTTCAATATTATCAAACAGGCTCATAGAATATCCTCCTTCACATAAGACTCAACATATCGTATGCAAAGGAGTGGAATCTGTGATTACTAAGTAGGCATGTTGTAATACATTCTATTCAGTACTAGATTTAAAGTAACTAATATCTTCCATTTCGTGCGTTTTTCCACGCGCCATTAAAACATCTACTGCTTCTTTTGGGTTTTTTTGATTAAAAAGAACATCGTATAACGCATCTGTTATCGGCATACTCACATTCATTTTCTTTGCTAGTTGATAGGCTGCTTTTGTAGTTCGTACACCTTCAACAACCATACCCATATTCTCTAGAACATCTTCTAAACTCTGTCCTTTACCTAGTAGATTTCCTGCCCGCCAATTTCGACTGTGAATACTTGTACACGTAACAATTAAATCACCAATGCCCGTTAGACCTGCAAACGTTAGCGGATTCGCTCCCATAGCCACTCCAAGTCTAGCTATTTCAGCAAGACCGCGAGTTATTAGTGCTGCTTTTGCATTGTCACCATAACCTAATCCATCTGTTATACCAGCCGAAATGGCAATAATATTTTTTAATGCTCCACCAATTTCAACACCAATAATATCTGGATTAGTATAGACTCTTAAATGTTGATTAATAAACATATCTTGAATCTTTTCAGCAGCATTGAGATCCTCGCAGGCAACTGTTACTGTTGTTGGTTGCCTTTTACTAACCTCTTCAGCATGACTTGGTCCTGATAAGACTACAACATTTACTAATAATTCAGATGGTAACTCTTCTTTAATCACTTCTGAAACCCTTTTAAATGTATCTGGTTCGATCCCCTTACTTACATGTACAATGGTTATCGGCTTTGTAATAATACCCCTTATTTGTTTCATCACTTCACGAATAGCTTTGGTAGGGACAGCCAAAATAATAGTTTCGGCCTCCTCCAACGCTTCTTCTAGTGAGGAGTAACCGATAATATTTTTAGAAAGTGTAACCCCAGGAAGATACTTTTCATTAGTATGAAGATTATTAATTTCATTGATTTGCTGTAACTTATGTGCCCAAAGTCTAACTCTATAACCATTATCTGCAAGAACCATCGCTAATGCCGTTCCCCAGCTTCCCGCTCCTAAAACGATGACATTCTTCAATTCCATCACCCTTTCTCTTATTTGCGCGCTCTAGAAAATATCTTGATTGGGGTTCCAATAAAGCCAAATGACGCTCGAATTTGATTTTCTAAAAATCGCTCATATGAAAAATGCATGAGTTCAGGATCATTTACAAACACTGCAAAACTCGGTGGTTTTACTGCCACTTGAGTTGCATAGTAGATCTTCAAACGATTTCCATTATGCGTTGGTGTCGGATTCATAGCAACAGCATCTAATATTACATCATTTAACACATTCGTTTGAACACGAAGAGCATGATTCTCGGCTGCCACATTAATCATCGGAATCAATGTATGTGTACGGCGTTTAGTTTTTGCAGATAAATAAACAATCGGTGCATAATCCAAAAATTTAAATTGTGCTCTAATTTTTTCTTCGAATTCTTTCATTGTTTTTTCATCTTTTTCAACAGCATCCCATTTATTCACAACAATTACTATCGCTCGTCCTGCATTATGAGCATAGCCAGCAATCTTCATATCTTGTTCAATAATACCTTCCTCACCATCAATAACAACTAAAACGACATCAGAACGCTCAATCGCCTTTAAAGCACGTAAAACACTATATTTTTCAGTACTTTCATATACTTTTCCTCTTTTTCTCATCCCAGCCGTATCAATTATGACATATTCTTGTCCATCCTTTGTGTATGGAGTATCAATAGCGTCTCTTGTTGTCCCAGCAATATCACTTACGATAACTCGATCTTCTCCCAGTAAAGCGTTAACTAAGGATGATTTGCCTACGTTCGGACGACCAATAAGTGAAAAAAGAATCGTATTTTCCCCGTAGTTTTCCTCTTCTCTATCTGGGAAATGTTGGACTGCTACATCAAGCAAATCTCCAAGTCCCAGACCGTGCGAGCCCGATATCGGAAGTGGCTCTCCAAAACCTAACGCATAAAAATCAAAGATATCATTTCTCATTTCAGGATTATCAACCTTGTTCACCGCAAGGACAACAGGTTTATCAGATCTATATAAGATTTTAGCTACTTCTTCATCTGCACCTGTTACACCTTCTCTACCGTTTACCATAAAAATAATTACATCAGCTTCATCTATGGCAACCTCAGCTTGCTGACGAATTTCAGCCAGGAAAGGAGCATCACCAATTTCAATACCACCTGTATCGATAATATTGAAATCTTGATTTAACCATTCCCCAGAGCTATAAATCCGATCTCTCGTAATACCAGGGATATCTTCAACAATAGATATTCTTTCCCCCACAATTCTATTAAAGATAGTCGATTTTCCAACATTCGGTCTTCCAACTATTGCAATAATTGGTTTTGGCATTTAAAAACTTCCTTTCTTCTCTCTATTTCACACATACTATATTTTTTAACTTGGCTTATCGCCCATGTATATGTATAAATATTATTTATTATAGATAGTTTTAGCATTGGCAAAGTCAGGTAAACTCCTCATTTGATCATCTCAAGGGCTAAGAATTGTAAACCTAACCTTATAATACTACCAAAAATGTCTAAAGAGGACAATGATTTCCTTAATGCTTTACTATGATATACACTTCTTCACTCAATTTATGAGCAATCCCATCAATAATGGCTTCTAAATTTTTTGCGAAATAATCCATTTCTTCAACTGTATCACATGTAAATATTGCTGTTCCACCAGAAGCTTTTCTTGGATTAGTCGTAACGATGGCTAATATAAATTTTTCTAAATTCATTTTATTTTATGCCCCTTTTTATTTGCTTTTGATTCTGTTGGCATTCTAATTGCATTTTCCAAAGTTGGTACCAGACCAATAACTTCTATCGCTTTTTCGTAATCTTTTATTTGTGGTAAAACAAAGATACCCACACGACCATCATCTAGATCTCTCTTGGCTAATGGCACAAGTGCTGGTGTCCCAGAATCTCGATATACACCTAATGCAGTCGAAACATCGTGTAGAATTGCCTGTCGCTGCCCTAAATTAGCAATTGTTGATCTTGCATTAAAATTTTTAGGAGTTAAGATGAAGCCCATCCCGTAATTTAATACTTCTTTTTGTCTTTCAGGTATTCCAATGTTCATTATGTAAATATTATCAACATATAATCCTGCACCCTCAAACCTAGGCTCAATATATTCAATGTCAATAATGTCTTTTAGCTTGCCACCACTCATTAATTTTTTTGAGACGAAAAGAGCGATTACACCAACTATTAAACCTGCCCAAATATTCCAAATCAAGTAAGCTAATGTTGTTATAAACGAACTGAAAATAACTAGATAATTCCGCCCTTCGAAAGCTACAGCAATCCCTTCAATGTATGTATTACCTCTCGAAACTAATTCAAATTCATCTAATTGTGCTAGAGTGTTCCTTTCCATATTTCTCACTTCTCTAAACTGTGAAGCTGCAAGTGTTAAAAAAGTTATTGCCGTAAAATCTTCTTCCATGATTGAGGGGACTGCTACCGTCCCAAGGCCTGCAGCAATAAAGCCCAGAGCAATATGAATAATTTTCCCGTGAAGGTAAGTAGGATACTGCCTATAATCAGTTTTCAACATATAAATCCTAATTAACGTTCCAATGGTAACACCAAAAAGAATAGGATAAGTGTATTCACTCATAAAGTTCCAGCCTTTCTTTTGTTCGTTTTAATTAAACTTAGGTTGATTGAAGATGAGAACCTTTCTATTCCAAACCACAGGGAGATTAAAACTAGACCTATTGCGACTACATCAAAAAATAACAAATCACCTAAATTATAAGGGAATTTGAAGTACTGCATAATTACGCTATTTAATATCTCCCCATGACATATGCCAAAAAGAAAAGTTAGTAAGCGTTCTTTCATACCTTTCACTAAAATAAGAACAAGGTATGTAAGAATAAAAGTCACCATTAATACCGGATGAAAGATTATCCAAACCGGATCAAATATTCGAAACAACTGAAAACTCACATAAGCAAAAGTTAGAATAAAGGTACAAATCAATATGTAAAGAAGTTTCATGTTTTTTAAACGAGCAGCTTCGAAATATAGTAAAAAAAGTAAAAATACGAAACCTACAGATACATACATTTTGTAAACTAAGAAGTTTATATGTGCTGAAGAAATTAGAACTAACACTGCTATGGCTAGTCGACTCCTTAGTTTTCCCTTCTGCAAATGAAATGTGATAATTATCCAACCCATCCAAGCAAACCAATAAAACCAAATACCATCCAAGCGCATACCTCCTATCCTTTACATTATTCCTTCATTTCTTGAAAATTAATCAAAATGAGAATGGAATGTGAGGGTCACACTTAGGATACAATAACAAAAGAAAAATGGAGAAAGGAGGAATATCTATGGGAAAGGACCGTCAAGAAGGTAAACTAAGAGCAACAGGTAGAGTTGAATCTGACCGAGACCAGAATCTTAATTATCCTGGGGCATCAACAATGGAGGGATCTGCAGAAGCCAGAAAAAGACAAGAAAAAAACAGCTCAAGTACTTGAGCTGTTTTTTTTACTATAGCAAGATGTGTCGATTCCCCTCTGAGTTAACCAGTGGTAAGTATCTCCTTTAATAACTATTGGTGCTGAGCTTATTTGTGAGATGTTTTTTTTGCCGAGTGCAGTCATGATAAAACTTAAGTCAGTGTGTATCTCCTTAACTTCTCCAATCAATTCTTCAACACCTCGTTCTAGCAAGATTTTCAATAAATACCCTGCCATCCCAACACTTCTAGCACCTAAAGCAATAGCTTTTGCAATGTCTAGCGCTGACATGACCCCTCCAGAGGCAATGACCGATAATTGAGAAGATTGTTTTACAACTTCAACAATCGATGCAGTTGTTGGAATTCCCCACTCATCAAAAAATGATAATTCTCGCTCGCGTCTTAAATTTTCAATTTTCGAGAAATTAGTACCTCCAAATCCACCTACATCTACAATTTCCACCCCAATTTCAAGAAGGAGTTTTGCCGTTTCTTTACTCATTCCGTACCCAACTTCTTTTACTATGACCGGTATGTTTACGGATTTCACAATTTTCTCAAGGCGTTTAGTAGCCATATAAAAATCTCTGTCACCTTCAGGCATTACCAACTCTTGTACGACATTCAGGTGAATTTGAATAGCATTTGCCTCAATCATATCAACTGCTCGTTCCGCTTGTTCAACATTTGCTTCACTACCTAAGTTTGCAAAAATTATCCCTTTAGGATTTTCCTTACGAACTATATCATATGAAGAACGTTGTGATGAATCGGTCAATGCAGACATTTGCGAGCCAACTGCAAGGGAAACACCACATTCTTTCGCTACTATGGCAAGACTTTGATTAATTTTATATGTTTCATCTCCGCCGCCGCCAGTCATCGCATTAATTAGAATAGGCGAACTTAATGACAGTTCGCCTAACTTACAATTCAATTCAATATCTTCAACTGACAAATTTGGTAAGCTTTGATGTACAAATTGAATATCTTCAAAGCCGTGAGCACGTATTTGACCCGTCTTAACAGCATGATTAATATGATCTATTTTTCGTTGTACCCTACTCACTCACATCACCATTACTTCAATTTATTTAATTTATCACCGATCATATCGCCCAAACTAAAGCCTGATGAGACTTCCTTTTGTTGATATTCACGGAAATCAACTTTATCTTCGTCCTCTAATAGTTCACGAATACTTAATGAAATCCTTTGATCTGTGTTGTTAATATCAAGGACCTTAACTTTTACTTGTTGTCCTTCTTCTAAAGCTTCATTAGGTGTAGCAATGTGCTTATTAGAAATTTGAGATATATGAACAAGTCCTTCAACCCCAGGAATTAGTTCAACAAAAGCACCAAATGACACAAGACGTCTAACAGTTCCCTCAACTACTGAACCAACTTTAAATTTCTCCAATACTTGTTCCCAAGGACCAGGTGTGGTTTCTTTAATAGACAGTGAGATTCTCTCATTATCAAGATCTACACCAAGAATTTTTACTGTAACTTTCTGACCTTCTTCTATTACATCAGATGGCTTGGTCACATGTCCATGTGACAGTTGAGATATATGGACTAATCCATCAATTCCGCCAATATCAACAAATGCTCCAAAATCAGTTATACGTTGCACAGTTCCTTCAATCTTTTGACCCACTTTTAACAATTCAATGGTAGCCCTTTTTTTCTGTTTCTGCTCTATTTCTACTACTGCACGGTGAGAAAGAATTAAACGACTCTTTTCCTTATCTAATTCAACTACCTTTACAGATAAATGTTTTCCTTTATAACTTGAAAAATCCTCAACAAAATGAGATTCAACTAATGAAGCAGGTATGAAGCCTCTAACACCAAGGTCTACTACTAATCCACCCTTTACTACATCTTTGATTTCAGCTTCAAAAACTTCACCAGATTCAAATTTCGATTCCAATTCGCCCCAGGCATTTTCAGCATCGACAGCTCTTTTTGAAAGTATGACAGCGTCATTCTCTATTTTAGTTACCTTTAACTCTAATGTTTGTCCTTCAGATACTATTTCACTCGCATTTTCAACGTGTAGACTAGATAACTCACTAATAGGAACAATTCCATCAGTCTTATGCCCGATATTAACTAATACCTGCTTTTCTTCTACCTTAGTCACCGTACCTGTAATATTATCCCCAACTTCTATTCCTTTTACTTGCAATTCTTCATTATTCATTTCTTCCATTCTAATTACCTCCTATTTTTCAATTAATAATTTTATTTCTAACTTAAAAATTATTTCAGTTATTATGTATGATAAAGAAGGAAATAAACTTCTTTCTATGATATCCACTGTGTTTGTTAGATTGCTCTTCATTCTAACTTGTAACAAATGCAATTATTTGTCAAGTAATAAGCCTATCTATTTATTTTCGCTAAGAATCTTACGAATTGATTCCATAATTAACTCAGTTGCTTCTTCCGCTGACCCTTTTCTTTCTCTTATATCCTGTAAATCAATGGATTCTCCGAACACAACTTTTAATTGTTTAAAAGGTTTATATGGTCCAATAATAGCACATGGAATAACTTGTGCATCAGTTCTAAGCGCAAAAAAACCTGCCCCCGATAAACCTTTACCAAGCTGGCCATCCTTACTTCTTGTACCTTCTGGAAATAAACCTAAAACATTTCCTTGTTTAAGAATTTGGAGAGCGGTTCGAAGAGCTTGCTTGTCACTCAATCCCCTCTTTACTGGAAAAGCATGGATGCTTGGTAAAAGGCTTTTTAAGACGGGTAGACGAAACAACTCTTCTTTTGCCATGAAATGGATATCCCTAGTTGATGATATCCCTACAATAGGTGGATCTAAATTATCGATATGGTTTGAACATATCATAACCCCACCTGTAGTAGGTATATTTTCTGCACCTATAACTTTTATACGGTACAAGGGTTTAAGGATTCCAGAGCAAATAACTTTACACGTTTTATATAGATTCACTTTCTATCAATCCTTTCAGAAGCTAATGTCATAATCTTACTAACTACCTCTGAAATAGATAAAGAAGTCGTGTCTATAGCAATTGCGTCTTCTGCTCTTACAAGAGGTGCTACTTCTCTTTCAGAATCAATTTTATCGCGTTGTTCAATT
The DNA here is from genome assembly GCA_041611945.1 of Bacillus sp. (in: firmicutes). Lineage (GTDB taxonomy): Bacteria > Bacillota > Bacilli > Bacillales > SA4 > Bacillus_BS. The sequence continues at coordinate 54,663 of JBFILZ010000002.1, read as the reverse complement.
TCCCCCATAAGAACGTCGAGATCCGATTCTATACCTTTGCGAATGTTTTCATTATACCTTCGGCGTGCACGCTCACTTACAGATGCTAATAAAAAGACCTTCACTTCAGCTTGAGGTAGGACATGTGTTCCAATATCACGTCCATCCATTACTATTCCGCCATTTGAAGCCATTTCTTTTTGTCTTTGTACCATTTCTTCACGTACAAGTCTATGTGTTGCCACATAAGAAACCTGGTTGGTAACATCATTAGATCGAATCTCATTCGTTACATCAATTTTGTCTAAGTACACTAGTTGCCCATCACTTGAAGGTTTAAGTTCAATTTTTGTATTAGATAGAATGTCTGCTAATACATTTTCATTATTTATATCTAGTTTATTTATTAGAGCTTTAAATGTTAATGCTCTATACATTGCACCTGTATCAATGTATATATATGATAATTTTTCAGCAACTTGCTTCGCAACAGTACTTTTTCCTGCAGCAGCCGGACCATCAATTGCAATCGATATTTGTTTATTCATTGTTCCTCCCAAAAACATAGACATATTTTGTTAACTCCGAGGTTCTTCAATTAATTGGAGCTGGGTGACTCAGTTTTCTAATGTTCTACAATAACCACAAGTAATTTTTTTTATGATGATCTAGTAAATGAAAAAAAGCAGGGAGTACCTGCTACTGTATACTAAACTGTTAGTTTTATTTTACCATAGCTCTTATTTTCGGTCGAATGTTTCAATAACTTTCGTATATGTATCTTTTGTTACCCCCTCATAGTGGATAACCTTTGAAAGCAATGGAGATATTTTATTGTTCGTCATGACTACCTGAGCTATAAGCAGGCAAATAAACTGGATTACAATTACCTTAACTAATATACGTTCTATATGTATCATTTTATCCCCTTTTTCTAACACACTTTCTACTAGTTTTAGAGGGGGAGTGAATTTTTATACTATTAATTTCCTTTTCTTTTCAAATTAATTTGTCTCTCAAAAGAATAGCGAATAATAAGTTGCCGTTCAGAGTCACTGATATCTAAAAATTCAATTGGCATTTTATCCCGTTCACCTTCTCTACCTGCTATTACTCTTATTGACCTAGACTTTAACGTCAAATATTGAAAATCTCCAGATTGCATAGTTAGTACAATCCACAAGTTGAAAATAGTGTCGGGCTCAAATGTAGTATTCAATGGTAATATGATTGAGGCACCACCAGCACTTATATCACTAGTCACCGTTACAAAAGGAATGAATTCTCCATTTAATGGGTGAAGAGCAACATCTATCGCTGTATCTACACGCACATATTGTCGGCGTTGGATTTTCACTAAATTATCCACTTCAGGAGCTAGTAATGTGATCATAGGAATATTTTGCTTTGTACGTCCTTGGACTTCAGTTTCAAATAAATAGACACTATTATCCTTACTAATAAAAGAAGCCTTTAACTGAGTACCATCTAGTAAAAAAACAGTTCTACCCGTTTTCATATTAACTGGATAGTCAATAAATAAGTGTTTATCATTTATATCAACCAGTTTGCATCTATATTTCTCATTGTCGTCTGAATTCCTTGGTTCTAGGATTATGGTTTCCCCTATATTAATCATTTAATCCCTCACTTATCTAACCTTATCTTATTCTGTATTATCTCATGGAATAAAAAAAAGGAAAAGCCACTAATAGAGAATAATGGCTTTTCACAACATTTAATTTCACACTTCTTTAAATAGTGGTTCAGCATTTCTTAACTTTTCTACCTTTTCTTCATATCCAGTCTCTGCGTTAATAAAAATTCGAAACGTATCATTTTTTATTGTACCTAGAAACTCATAGCACAACACTTCTTCACTAAGGTCGTTGATTATGAGTCCGAGTCGATCTTCCATTATTTCAACACTAGGATTTATTTTATCTCTAGCTTGTTCTAAAGTTAGCGTTGGTTTTGGTATATCACGTTTATGATGAGCCAATAAGTATGCTTTGGCAGTAAATCCAGTCACTTTTCCGTCATCAAGCGCAACTTTAATCGTGATTGAGTCTGGATAAATACGAACGTCTTCCTCTACTGAAACAAATGTAAACACTCCGATATTATCATACTGCGCACTTTCAAACATGACTAAATTTTTGAATTTATGGTCTTTTAAATACCCAACAGCATTTTCCATTGCTTCGTTTAGACTAATGTTTTTCTCTTTGACATCACGATTTCGTAAAACCCAAATCGGATAGCCGCCTTTTTTTGTAATATCCATATAAATTTCTGTTTTAGACTTTGGATCATCAATTGACAAACTATAAAACTCATATGATGAACCTTTTCCATTTGTTACAACCCTTATTTCTTCTTGTCCTTTAAGTCCAAGAAAATCTTTAGCTACTTTTTTAGCCTCTTGCTCACTTATTTCTCCTCCAGATAAATACTTAAAGCCTTCATCTTTCGTATTCATACTCGTGAAGGTTGGTCCGAAATCTGACTCTGAATATCCTTCTACATTTTTTTCTACTGTTTTAAATCCATCAATAATTGTATTATCTTGTTGTTGATCTGTTGCAATAGCCAATTGCACGTCCATCCATCTGAGATTATTTTCTAAAACCAAATGTTGGACTTTTCTTAATTCTTCTTGTATCTCACCGGACTTTTGATAAAGAGTTTCAAGTGTTTTGTATTCTTCCTTGGATAATGGTTCTTGGTCTAGATTTCGCACGGCAACACGATAACTAAATTCTCCGACATTCGCTAGAAATTCTTCTGTTTTGTTAAAAGGTAATAAGGTTAAAGGTAATTGGCCAACATCAGAATGTGCTTCTGATGTTAACCGCCAGACCTCCGCTAATGAAGGGGAGAGCTGTTGTCTTGAATTCATAGCAAGTGTTGAACCTATTTTATCGTTCAATAGATCCATTTGATAGGTTAAATCATGGAATGCACGTTGATAATTATTTTCCGCATGTACTAACACAGCATTTTTCTCAATGTGTTCTTGGTAACCCCAATATGCAGTACCCGTTACCCCGATTACTAAAACTCCAATAAGTATCATTCTTAGCATCATTATTCACCTCATTTCTCAATTACAGAATATATGTTTTCCGATCCTTTTAATTTGTGGTCTCCCCCAAATCCATTTATTTGTTGCTGTATCTGGATTGAAATAATACGTTGCACTTTCAGTTGGGTCAAAACCATTAATTGCATCTAATACTGCTTTTTTTGCTTGTTCATTAGGCGTTAAATTTATTTGTCCGTCTGCAACAGCTGTGAAGGCACCCGGTTCATAAATAACACCAGAAGCTGTGTTAGGGAAAGTTGGACTATTAATACGGTTTAAAATGACAGCCGCAACAGCTACTTGACCAATAAAGGGCTCTCCTCTTGCTTCTCCATATACTGCGTTAGCCATTAATCGAAGATCATTTTGTGAAAACCCATTTGGCATATTTACAGCGGACTCTTTCGCTGCTTCCTTTTGTTCCTGCTGCTTAACTGGTTGATTACCTTTCTCCTCTTCAGGTTGTTTTTGTTCTGGAGAATTCGTTTGCTGCTTTGCGGGCTGCTTTTGCTCTGGCGAATTCGCTTGCTGCTTTGCGGGCTGCTTTTGCTCTGGCGAATTCATTTGTTGCTTAGCAGGTTGATTGGGCTCAATGGGTTGCTCACCTTGTAGCTTAAAGGGCGCCTGTTTTTTATTTTGCGGCTGACCATTGGGTTGTTGAGCCTGCTGGTTCGGTTTCCCTGATTTTTCTACCGCCTTTAATCGTTCTGTTAGTTGTGCTGACCTTTTTATTTCTGCAGCTTTCCTTGCTTGTTCTATTATTTGTGGACTTGGTGCACTTTGTTTATCTAAAGACATGCCACCATAATGGGTGAATTGACGCCTTTGATTCAATTGTTGATAGACAAATTCTTTATAATACTTAGTTGCTTTGGATAACATTTCTTTCGTCTTGCCACCAACAAGTCCATCTACTTCTTCTAATCTGAATTCCTTTTGAAAATTACGGACAGACCAGTAAGTTGACCAACCAAATACTCCATCAATTCGACCATGGTAATATCCGTTGTACTGCAATCTAGCTTGTAATTCAATGACATCATCACCAGTAGCCCCTCGTTGTATTATTTGATCACTAAATGCAAAGCTGGGCTGTAATGGAAATAACGAGACGACAATACAAACTGTAACCATTGTGACTAGAAGATTTTTCCAGTAAGATGGAAACCTCATCTTTTTACCTCCTTAACCAAATTCTTTGATGTCTTACAAGTATTTTCTGTATTGTTGGTAATTTTATTCAAAAATTTATTAGAAGATTGAATAGAAAATAATTTCACTACCTAAGGGAAAGAAAAAAAGCAACTGTCTAAAGAGACAATTGCTTAATCGGTTGTTCAGGCTCCATTCTAGCAAGCTTTACTTTTCTAAGTGCCAACCACCATAAATAAATCATAAAAGGTATGATAATAAAAACCCACTTTTCAAAGGAGAAAAGTATATAATTATAGAATCCATGTAAGATAAATGGTATGAATAAGGAAAAAATCAATAACTGACTTTTATTTTTCCCGGCACTAAACTTAGCACGTCCTAAATAGTAACCCATAATAACTCCAAATAATGCGTGACTAGAAACAGGTAATATTGCCCGACCAATAGCAAAATCCAGACCATGGGCAAATAGATACAATATATTTTCAACGCTTGCAAATCCTAATGAAACAGAAGCCCCGTAGACGATTCCATCATACAATTCATCAAACTCAACATGCTTGTATGCGACAAAATAAATTATGAACCATTTGAGAAATTCTTCAAGTAAACTCGACATTAAGAAAGCTTTAAGAATGTTCGAGGTAAAGATACCTTCTACTTCAAAAACATACTGGATAAACATAATCGGAAACACAAGGAGTGAACCGAAAAAAAACGTTCGGATCACCATGGATATTGGTTCTGATTGATATTTATCTTTCAAATAAAAATAACTAAGCAAGGCAACACCTGGTGCAATGCCAGTTGTTATAATCCCTAACATATCAGAACCTCATTCCCATAAATTAATAAAATGAGTAGATAAAATAATTTTTATCAATGTATTCGCTCGCTCTCTAGTCAAGATCACTTTCTTATCGTAACATGATAGTGACAGATTGAGAATGCATCAAACTAGATAAATTCAAGAAATTAGTGGAGGGTCTTATGAAAAATATATTAATACTACATACAGGTGGAACAATCGCCATGAAGGAAGATAAACAAACAGGATCAGTTAAACAAGGAAATGAACACCCATTACTTGAAACTTTTACTGAATTAAGTAAAATTGCGAAAATTACTGTAGAAGAAGTTTTTCAACTGCCTTCTCCACATATCACTTCAAGGGAGATGTTATTACTAAAAAAGAGAATTGAATTAGCGGAATCATCAGATAATATAGATGGTGTCGTTCTTACACATGGGACTGACACTTTAGAGGAAACGGCTTATTTTTTAGACTTAACAGTGAATACGAGCATCCCAATAGTACTGACTGGTGCAATGCGATCTAGTAACGAGGTGGGGTCAGACGGTCCTTACAATTTAATTTCTTCAGTAAGAGTTGCTGCTAGTGACCAAGCAAGAGATAACGGTGTTCTAGTAGTATTAAATGATGAAATACATACAGCAAAGAACGCAACGAAAACCCACACAAGTAACATCGCTACTTTTCAAAGTCCTCAATATGGACCAGTTGGAATCGTTACCAAACGTGGTGTCTTTTTTCACCATACTCCAAAGAACTATGAGAAGTACGAAGTTGACAAAATTACAAAGAAAGTTATGTTATTAAAAGCCTATGCAGGAATGGACTCTTCCTTATTGGATGCTTTAAAGAATATGGACATAGATGGCCTAATAATAGAGGCCTTAGGACAGGGAAATCTTCCACCCACTATGCTTTCTGGAGTAAAAGCTCTCCTTCATGAGAATATTCCAATTGTGCTAGTTTCTAGATGCTTTAATGGTATTGTCCAAGATGTTTACAGTTATGAAGGTGGCGGCAAACATCTTAAAGAGCTAGGTGCCATATTTTCTAATGGACTAAATGGACAGAAAGCTCGAATTAAATTAATGATATCATTAGAGCAAACTAAAGATTTACAAGAATTACAAGAATTGTTCCTTAATTAAGTTTTGTCAGTGATCAAAAAATAGATATTGATTCACTAATCAGAAAGTGAAGTTTCGAACTAACTTTTGCTCTGTTAAACGTGGTTGATGATTTGAGCTGCGGGTCTCACTTGCCCCGCTACTCTGTGCTACATTCAACCTCGTTTAACCTATCAACAGGGAGCTTTAAGAGGGACCTATCTTAAAAGAGGGCAATGAGAATAAGTCTTTATGAATAAGACTTATTCTCATTGCCCTCAGATTTATATAGTTAACATATTAAACTGCTTTTTCAACTTATTTGGAATTAATATTTACCTAATAAAGTCACTCTTTAGTTTCACACTTCATGATTGAATTCGCAATTAGTCCTCCATGAAATCTTCCGTTTTCAATAAATATTTCATTTGCATTGTTACCAGCAGCAATGACTCCTGCAATATAGATACCTTTTACATTAGTCTCCATAGTTTCAAGAGTTATATCTGGCCTGCCTGTATTCTCGTCGATACGTATACCCATTTCACGAAGAAACTGATGATCTGGATGATAACCTATCATCGCAAAAACAAAATCATTTTCTATTTTCGTTTCTTTTTTATCTACCTCAAAAAACACTTCATTTTCTGATATTTTCGTAACTGTTGCAAGAAATTTCATGTCGATGCTCTCATTTCTCACTAATGCTTCGAATTCAGGTAATATCCACGGCTTAATACTTGGAGAATACTCACTACCCTTGTATAAAACGGTTACACGAGCACCTACTCTCTCAAGTTCAAGCGCAGCGTCAATTGCAGAATTTTTCCCACCAATCACAACAACATTTTTATCAAAGTATGGATGAGCTTCCTTGAAATAGTGAGAAACTTTTGCAAGTTCCTGGCCAGGAACGTTTAGAACATTTGGATGATCATAGTATCCAGTGGCAACTATAACATATTTAGCTTCATAAAAACGCACTTCTGCTTCTTTAGTTACTGAATTTATGATAAAGAATTCATCTTTTTTCTTCACATTCATAACTTTTTCAAATGCATTTATTCTCAAATTATTTCTTTTAGCCACTTCTCTGTAATAACTTAGCGCTTGGCTTCTTACAGGTTTTCTATTTTCTGTAATAAAAGGAATGTCACCTATCGACAGTTTTTCACTCGTACTAAAGAAAGTTTGGTGAGTCGGATAATGATAAATCGCATTCACTATATTTCCTTTCTCAATAATCAAAGGATTAAGTCCGATCTCTTTTAATGAGATTGATGCCGCCAACCCACATGGACCTCCACCAATAATAATTACATCTTCTTTCTGCATTCTATACCTCCTACTATAAGAAAAAAAAAAATCCCCTTTCATTCAAAGTTAGGGGATTTTCGTTTGATTTTAAATACTTGGGTTTTAAATCCATCCTCTAAATCTAGAAGCTTCAGCCATTTTACGAGCACCTACCATATAGGCAGCAAGTCGCATGTCTACACGTCTTGTTTGAGCCGTTTCATAAATATTATTGAAAGATTTGACCATTACTTTTTCCAATTTTTCTTCTACTTCTTCTTCTGTCCAATAGAAACCTTGGTTATTTTGGACCCATTCAAAGTATGAAACAGTAACTCCACCCGCACTTGCTAGTACGTCAGGTACTAGCAGAACTCCTCTTTCAGTTAAGATCTTTGTTCCTTCAAGAGTAGTTGGTCCATTGGCAGCTTCCACTACGATTCCTGCACGAATATTATGTGCATTTTCCTCTGTAATTTGATTTTCAATTGCAGCAGGAACAAGAATATCACAATCGAGTTCAAGAAGTTCTTTATTTGTAATCGTATTTTTAAACAATTTAGTTACAGTTCCGAAGCTATCTCTTCTATCAAGTAAATAATCTATATCTAAACCTTTAGGGTCATGTAAACCACCATAAGCATCTGATATTCCAATAATTATGGCACCAGCGTCATGCATGAACTTGGCTAAAAAGCTTCCAGCATTACCAAATCCTTGGACGACTACACGAGCCCCCTCTATATTTAGACCACGCCTTTTAGCAGCTTCGCGAATACATATAGTAACACCTTTAGCTGTTGCAGTTTCACGACCATGGGAACCACCTAATACTAATGGCTTTCCTGTAATAAAACCTGGCGAGTTGAATTCATCTATTCGACTATACTCATCCATCATCCAAGCCATGATTTGAGAGTTTGTAAATACATCTGGCGCAGGAATATCTTTTGTAGGTCCTACAATCTGCGATATTGCACGAACATAACCACGACTTAATCGCTCAAGTTCTCTAAAAGACATTTCACGCGGATCACAAACAATACCACCTTTACCACCACCATAAGGTAGGTCAACAATCCCACATTTTAAACTCATCCAGATCGATAGAGCTTTAACTTCTTTCTCTGTTACATTGGGATGAAAACGAATACCACCTTTTGTTGGACCGACTGCATCATTATGCTGTGCGCGATAACCAGTAAATATTTTGACAGAATCATCGTCCATTCTAATTGGTATCTTAACCGTCATCATTCGAATGGGTTCTTTTAATAATTCATATACTTCTTCAGGATATCCTAACTTTTCTAGAGCACTATGTATGACAGTTTGAGTAGATTTCAAGACATCTAATTTATCATCACCATCATGAGAATGATTTGCGTTTTTTTCGGCAACCATCTGTAAACCTCCCAAAAATTTCACCTAATAAATATTGTTATTCCGCTCGATAAATAGTATACACCTTCACTTTACATATGCAAAGATGCAAAGATGACTTTTTATGAATTTTAGATTTTTTTGTAAACGTTTACAACTAATGACAGTAAGCATACAACTTTAATTCCCTTCTAAGGTCGAAGGTTCAAACTCGCAAATGTTCTCAAATTATTTCAAATAAATAGTTTGAGCTTTGATGGGGACTTACAGCAATAAGTAACTAAAGTTATTTCTGTAAGTTAATAGACTTAATTGTAGTTTTATTATCGAGAGTATCTATATACATAATTATAATACATAAATTGATAAAAATAATCCACCCAGAAAGATTCCGAGTGGATATTTGTTATTTACAAAAATACATATGAGTTATTTTTACTGCATTATGACTCATTAGCTTTTTTCCATATTCCATAATTCTATATGTGGACACGGTTGCCGGATTTCCATATTCAGCTAATAACGCAATTATATTATCATTGTTGTGGCCATCTAATTCATTATCTTCGAATAATAAATAGTATCTCTCTTTAAATGAGAACAAGGTACCACCTTCAATTTGAAGAATATTTAAATTCCTTGCCAAAGAAATAAAATCTTCGAAGCTGTTAAACTCATAAAAAATGTCATCACTTTCGTCAAGAGTTACCTGCATCTCGATGTACTCATCAAGAAACTCATCAGTATCGTCCTCTTGAGCCGAAACTTCCTTTGTCACGATGACCACCATTCCTTGTGCCTTTAAGGAGAATACTTCAACAGCTATTGGCCCGTCAGCTTCGAAACCTAGTTCAATACTCGCTTCATCCATCATGTCACGGAACAGTTCTTGAACTTTTGGTGCATCATGCCATAAGTCTTCTTTTGTAAGACCACGTTCAAAGAGGTCGTCAAATGTGAGAAATACCTTAATTTTATTATAAGTTAAACGTTCTAAACGCATTAGGGTAACCTCCTTACCATCAACTCCCACATCCTTAACCTTACTATATGAGTGGATTGTAAGATGGTTCATCACATTTTACATATTTTAGTTTACACTAATAAGGGAAGGAAAAACAAGCAAACTGTTTCTACTATTTCAATTCTAGCCAAGAATCCCATTCGTTTCTATTTCCACCTATTAAGTACTGCTCTATTGTCTCTTTTTGGATTGGCTCTAGTAAAGAGAGAACGGGACCTCCTAGTCCGATTTCTAATTTGGGATAATCTTTTTCTAATCGTTTGACTAGCTCTAGTGTATGTGGAATATTTCTACCCATTGTACAAGAGAGAATTAAAATCTTAGGCTTTATTTCTTGAAGTACCGTAAATAAATCCTCAGGAGCAATGCTAACCCCTAAGTAGATGACCTTATATCCTTTCTTCTTTAGGTAAAGAGAAAAAATAAGTAATCCTAATTCATGCCATTCGTTTGGAGCACAAACGGCAATGACTTTGGGTGAAAGTTCATGAACAGGTAAGGTATGCATAATGTGCCCTATTTTCGAGCGGAGAAGAGATGAAGCAAAGTGCTCATGTGCACTTGTAATTTTCTTTTCTTCCCATAACTGCCCCATTTTTATTAGAACAGAACCTAATATTTCAATGGCAACTTTATCTACCGAAAAAACACTAAACGCATAATCCATAATTTCGTGTGCAGTACTCTCATCAAAATTAATAAATGCCTCAACCAGCTTCTCAATGGTAACATTTATACCTTCACCATCAGAACTTAATTCCCCAGATTTAGCGATATCAGTAAGTTTTTCATCTTTATCCAGTAGATTAATAGCCTGACTTATCGTGATTCCTTTATTCATTTTATCAATTAGCCACTTTAATATTCTAATATGCTTTTCATTATACAAACGGTGCCCAGCTTCATTTCTTACTGGAGCTATTACTTGGTATCTTCTTTCCCAAGCTCTAAGAGTTCCTGAAGGTATACCTAGCAGATTAGATACAGCTTTTATATTATATTTACCTTCTGATGATGACATGATATAGCCTCCAATATACAAATAAAGCGATTACGTTCAAGACAAAGTTGATACATGTTCAAACCCTGGCTTGGCACTTACCCCTATCTTTTTCTAGGCTATTGTCTAAAGATTAGGATTATGTATAGTAATAACATGAGTTTCAGCTGGTGCACCTAACCTAAATGGAATCATGGTCGTTCCGTATCCGTTACTAATGAAAAGCTTTGTCACATTAGTGTGAAACAAACCACCCTTTTTGTAAAACCCTAAATTCCCTAAGCGTATTTGCCCTCCATGAGTATGACCACTTAACACTAGCTTTATTTCATGTTCTACACTTATTTTCTCGACAATTTGAGGGTTATGACTAACGAGTATTTTAAAACTATCCTTTTGGGAATCTTGTAAGGCAAGATGAAGTCTATCTCTTTTATTACTGATATCATCTACGCCTAACAAAGAGAGTTGATCACCACTCTCAGATTCAAATGAGACGGCAGTATTATCTAAAATTTTAACCCCAAGACCGATCAGGATCGAATCAAGTTCGTGATAATCTACCTCATAGTCATTATTTCCCCAAACAAAATAGACGAGACCCACCTCTTTAAGTCTTTTAATATTCTCTATTACCTTTTTTAATGGGACTCCTTTTTCTAACAAGTCACCACCAATAATTACTAAATCAACCTTTCCCTTAACAGAATCTAACATCTTAGCAGAAATTTTTCTTTTATGTATATCTGAAATAAAGAAAATAGATACTCTTCCAAAGCTCTTAGGGAAATCATTAAATGGTAATTCAGTATATTGAATGAAGTTCCGGTGCGCTTGCATATACATATAAGTTATTAATATCACCAACACTACTGATATAAAAAGAAAAAACCAAGTCAAAAATGCACCTCCTATATCACTTGGACTGAAAAATACCCTTTTGAAATCATACCATACTAATTACCAATAAATAAAACCCTCTTTATCTTCATTTTATATGAAGGTAAAGAGGGTTTTTTTATTAATTTGGCTACCCTGAAAATAAGGGGATCTTCGTTCCAGAACACTCGCTTTCCGTGGGGCGGGTGCATCCTTCCACTTCAATCAGCTTTTCTTGAAAAATCAACATTGAGCTTTAACAGAGCTATTAATTTTTTAATCTTCTGTAATATCTAGCACTCTAAATCCAGAACTCTCTAACTTACTAACAAACTTATCCATATTACTATTTTTTTCAACCTTGATGACAATTCTTCTAACAAGTTTATCTGTTTCATCAAATGTAATTAATGAAATTATTTTTTCATGGTAATGTTTTGCAATTTCAGCTAATCGAGCAATTCGTCCTTCAGTTTCAACTGAAGTAAAAGCAATACGGACACCTGGCCTATGCATGCCAAATGCACTTTCGAATTGTTCCAATACATCAGAACGAGTCACAATACCCAAGAATTTCATCTCACTATTTACAACTGCTAATAAAGGTATATCTCTTAGCTTCACTAAAGTTCTTTCAAATATTTCTTCACCCTCTAAAAATATATCCTTATAAGTGGCAATTTCTCCAGCTTTTATCTGTGAAATGTATTCACTTTTATCAATCGGGTTCTCAAAAAAACATTTGTAAATATGTGCACGTGTTAACATACCAACATATTTACCCTCTTTAAGAACAGGCACTCCATCAATTGAATTTTCTTCTAGCTTTTGTAGTGTTGCTTCAATTGAATCGTTAAAATCAACAGTTACGCTATTGTAGCCCTGTATCATAATTCCTTTTATAAACACTTCACACACCCCTTTTCACCTAATTAATCCTTTAATTAACCCAAATAACTTATTGGTATAACCTCTAATTTTAGTTTAAGGATCTATCCATTAATATTCTACACAAGTATTAAATAACCTTCCTAAACTACAAAAATCACTTTATTGAAATTTCATTAAAGAATATCTAAAGTATGAATTACACCTTTAAATGTTTACTAAAATTTGCAGTTATTTATTTATTTTCATGATAAAGGTTAATATCTTTTTCATCCTTCATCTTTAAATACACTTCATTTCGTTTCTCCCAATCAAATGGATATCTCCACTGAATGGGACTCTTTTGCACAATTTCTCTTCTTAAGTCCTGGTATTCTTTCTCGTGTTTCTCCTTTTTTCTTTTAAAATAAGACCCTAGTCCAGTAAAAAAAATCAATGTAATCGTTAATATATAAAGAATGCCGTCAGTAACTATAGCCACAAATAATTTATCCGCATCTGATGAATAAAGAGAAAGAATAAAAAAGTTGAAATATAACAAAAATAAAGTAAAAAATATTAATGTCACCCAAGTACATGTGATTAACTTATTTTTGTACCCGTCAAATTTCACTTTATGTTTATAAACATTTTGTAGCATTACTTTAGTTGGTTCATCTGTGTGGTTACCAAATTCTTCAATGAACTTTTCCATTTTCACCCTCCGTTTATCCATACTCCTTGTCTATGTATATTCTTTTTTTTCGAAGATTAGTCTTTATTAAGGCCAGTTTTCATAAAAGAATGTTGTTTCAGCAAGAATCTAAATACTCGGTTATTAGTGTTCAAAATGCAACAAAGTGCACCTTTTTTTTGTCTCTGTTAGAGCTAAATGTTGATGTTTCAAAAGAGATTGATTGATGTGGTTGGCGTGAGACTCCTCGACAATGCCAGCGCATTTACTTCCTACAAGTTAAAATCATCAACAAAGTTTGACTGAGTAAAAAAAAACACCCCATAAAAGTTAGATTTTTCTAACTTTTATGGGGCAGTTCAAGTATTTTGATCATGTCTACTTACTAGGCCTAAGTGGAATTTTAAGCACTTTACCATTCTCAACAGTATTACCTTTTAAAGCATTCCACTCTATTATTATAGCTTCACCTTCTCTACTCCCATAATATTGCTTGGAGATCGAATAAAGCGTGTCATTTTCCTTTACCTCATGAAATACAATATCATAGTCGGTATCATTACTATCTGTTGTAGGTAGAGCCTGATCCCTCTCTGAATCTTGATTGGACTGCGGTGGATTACTAACAGTAGGTGTCTCTACAGTTTCTTGATTTTCCCCTTCATCATCTTGAACTGATTGATCAGGTTTTTCAAGTGCCTCATTAGAATCCTTTTGTTTGTCAATGGAAATTTCTTCCTTATATAGTGATTGACCTTGTAATAGATCTTTAGATGTAGGATTTGTATTGCTTTGATGATAGGTATAACCTAAAATTGCAATTGGAAGTAATACAAACAACATAGCTAGTAATCGTATGATAGGGTATTTAAATTTTATTTTCGTTTTCTTCTTTTCATCTTTTACTTGATGGGTTCTACTTCGTGGTGGTAACGTAAGTGCGTTCATTTCACCTGTTTCATCCTTTTGGGTGCTGTTGAACTTCTTTCTTAGTATTTGAGCTTGGTCAAGAGGTTCTTTGAATTCAGACATTTTTTCACATCCTTATTTATTTCGTTGATATTCTGTTCGTATCTTAACCCCAAAAACAAAGTCAATCATAAAGTGAGCAAAAATAGGTACAAACAAATTTCCTGTTAATTCATATAGCCAACCTAACAAGAAACTAAGTAAAATCACAATGATAAAAAGAAACCATTTTTTTAAATACCGAACGTGTAGGAGTGCAAATAAAATACTCGAAACGACTAACCCGAAGTGAGTTTGAATAACTCCACGAAATAACCATTCCTCTACAGTAGCGATAATTAGACTTAAAATAAAGATCTGGAATATAGAAAGATTTCGAAATACCCGTTCATTTATTCCACCATCATCGAAAAGATGACCAGGCAGAACTTTCATTAGCCATAAATCAATAAGAATAACGGCAATACCAGTTAACCCACCATAAATTATGATATCTGACAAATTGAATTTCCATATTTCTAAAAAACTTTCAAAATCATCAAAAAGGAAAAAACCAATTATTGAAGCAATCACGAGCAAGATTAGTTGTGTTAAATAGAGATGACTTATAACCTCTTTATCTGTCATACCTTTAATAAGGTCTGATTGATTTTTCATAAACCCCACTCACTTTTAAAAAAATTGCTCCTAGCTCTTGTTCCCAATCTGAGAGGGAATTTGGAGTTTCAACACTTTTTTTCATTTCGTACAATCTATAATCAATCGAACAATAATCACAGCAATTTTCGACTGGTTTATGAAGTTGTTCATTGAATACAGCAAGGCATGCAGCCCTTCTACAGGATGTAGAATTAATCCAATTAACCATTTCTGCTAACTTTGCAAACTTATAAGCTAACCGGCCTTCCATAAATAAAGCAATATCTTTTACAATCTCATCGTCACTTAAATTTTCCACCAAACGTCCATGGTGAATAACACCTCTAATTTCTAGCTGGTATTTAATAAAGCGCCACATGGTTTCATTTATTGTCGAATGAGAGAGCACCCAATCTTCATTAATCCTTTGATTCAATGGAAATTCGGCTTTGATTAATGATAGTAAATGTTCTACTTCATCCAATGATGGAAACTCATGTTTTATTAAGGATTGTGGTAATTCCTGATCAAAGGGTGAATGAAGGAGTATTGCAATACTTTTTTCACCATCTCGCCCAGCTCGTCCAATTTCTTGAAGGTATGACTCTATTTGTGTTGGAAAGTGGAAATGAATTACATATCTAACATTTGGTTTATTCACGCCCATTCCAAAAGCATTTGTACAACAAATTAGCTGTAATTGATTGGACAAAAATTGTTGTTGGATCAGCAGTCGTTGCTCTGTGTCCATACCTCCATGGTAGAAAGCAACACTAGTTATTCCCTCGGATTGCAAATACGAACAGATGTCCTCTGTAAATTTCCTACTGGAAAAATATATCATCCCAGGACCTTGAAGAGTTTGAACCCAATTTAGTAACTTATTCTTTTTATCGTCTATTGTTGTTGTTTTCTCAACATGAAAAGAAATATTTGGACGATCAATAGAATATAGATGATAATTTACTTCTTTTAGTTCTAAGAAATTAACAATATCCTCCACTACTTTTGTTGTCGCTGTTGCGGTTAGAGCTAAACATGGAGGGAAACTTAATTGTCTAATAATATCACTAAGCTTTAAATAATCCGTTCTAAACTCTTGTCCCCATTGTGAAATGCAATGCGCTTCGTCTACTACGAATAGAGAGATTTGGAGTTTAGAGAGTTTTATGAGTAGCTGAGGGCTTTGTAGCATCTCAGGAGAAACAAAAATAAATTTATACTGATGGAGGTTTGAGAAGGTTGTTCTTTTTTCCTCAAACGATAAGAAACTGTTGATGGCAACAACTCTTTTTTCACCCATTATTTGTAGTTGTTGAACTTGATCCTCCATTAAAGATAATAATGGTGACACAATAACAACAGTACCCTTCTTTAAGTATCCAGGCATTAAGTAGCATAATGATTTCCCAGCACCTGTAGGGAGCATGGCAACAACATTTCTATCAAGAAGAACATCTTCGATAATTTCCTTTTGTCCTTTCCTAAACGTTGAAAATCCAAATTTATTTAATAGAATTTTCTCTAGTTCCATATGCACCACCCACTTTTGCTAATACGAGTCTAATTTCAAAATAACTTGCTGGGACCTGTAAACTTTTTTTAATCTGCTTTAATTGATTTGTTTTTTCCTGTTCAATACAATCTTTTATGCTTCTATATAGTTCATCATGTACAAATTGTGAGATATCAAATTGAGAATCAACTAAAGCAATTTCTACGATATGATCCTCAATAGTATTCTTCTTTAAAGACCTACTAGTAGCTATTTCTTCAATAGAAAATCCCGCATGTAAAAGTTCGTACGTTCTTTGTGTAGAAAATGTCAAAGTGATTTGATTTTCTTTTATTTGTGCAATTTCAACTAATAAAGGGAAATCCTCAGGACGCTCTTCTATTAATAATAATAGAAAATGCAATGTAGATAAAAATAAAAGCTTAACCTGTAGGGTCTCCATATTTAAAAATTCCGCAATTTGGTCATTTGTATTTCCTACACGGTGATAGCTCGTTAACTTATGTACAAATATTGATGCACGCTTTTCATCAATTAACTTCAAGGCAGTTAGAAGCTCACCGTACAAAGCTTCAGCTACTTCCTGTCTAATTAGAGACCGATGTGTTAAAAAGTTCTTAACCCAAATTAATGTTTTAGGATTACGATTAATGGGAATAAATCTAGTCTCATATCTAATTACATATGATATGGATTGAATAGTTAACGAAATTCTCTCCCAGAAAACATCTGAAGAATTGGCATATTTCCAACCATTTAATGAATCAGGGAACTGAAAATTCGCTAAGGTGTTTTTACCTTGTTCAGTTATTACATAAATATTATTTTCTATAGATACTACATCATTACTTTTACATAATCCCGATCCTACTAGTTCTAACTTTTTTCTTTCAATATCTGGTATTACTCCGAATAAATGGTCAAGCTGAAAAAGTTGAGCATCTTGAATAGTTTGGGATGACCGTTTACCTTTAAATAAGTGGTAAAGGGAGTAAATACTTCTCTCACCTTGTATTTTATTAATTCCATATAATGTTATCAGAAAAAGATAATTCATTCGTAATAACCCTTTCTTTCATCCTAATTTCTATTTTAACAGTTTTTTATTAAAATGGGTCTAGTTTATATTTTACTCTCTCAGGGTATACATATAGTATAAACCCTTATGTGATAAGCATTCTCAATGATTTTGTTGTTGAAATATTGATCAAACAGTTTTACAATAATGAGTGAGGAATTCGTTTTCCCCTAAAATATATAAATAGGGGGATCACCAAAAAACGGAATTCAAGCATAAACTATATGTGTAATATTACTCAGGAGGTTTTTTAGAATGGCAAAGTATACAATTGTTGACAAAGAAACATGTATTGCTTGTGGAGCTTGCGGAGCAGCAGCACCAGATATCTATGATTATGATGATGAAGGGATTGCGTTCGTTACACTTGACGATAACCAAGGGATTGTTGAAATCCCTGATGTATTAGAAGAAGATATGATTGATGCTTTCGAGGGCTGTCCTACTGACTCCATTAAAATCGCTGAAGAGCCATTTGACGGAGATGCCTTAAAGTTTGAATAGTTTTTACTACCAGAGCCTCTGATAAATTCAGAGGTTTTTTTGAATGGATTAAATTCTTGTTGTTAATTTTATAATTAAATTCGGTTTTTTCACATATTTCATCCTCTTCTGAAGACCATACATAGATTGATCCTTCAGTATTAGTATTAATATATAACATGATTTTTAAATTCGTATTTTATTGAAATATTTTGGGGGAGAGATTAAATATGAGAAAAATAATCCTATCGAATGGAAAAACAGTAGAAGTTGAGTGTCTAAGCTGCGCATTAACTAGTGGGTTAGTTGAACCTGATGGAGGAGTGGTGATTGAAACAGAACATTTTCACGCTCACCAAGATGTTGCTTATCCAATTAAGGGGTTAATAATATTAGCTTCAAAAAGACATGTCAAGTGCCTTGATGAATTAACGGAAGTTGAAAGAATTGACTATATTAATATTTTAACGAGGATTAGAAAAGCTCAAAGAGAAGTTTTAGGAATTGATAACGTTTATTATTTTTACAATGAAGACACAACCCACCATTTTCATACGTGGATGATACCAAGATATAAATGGATGTATGATTTTGGCCGATCTGTTGAATCTGTTAGACCTATTTTACTTCACGCTAGAAACGAAATGAATGATAAAAAGAATGTTCAAGAAGTAATAAGAGCCATTAAACTCCTAACTGCAAAATTAAATCAATAAATGTTAATTTAATGGATAAAACGAAGAGATACAATAGCTAGGGTATGCAATTGGTTTAGCTAATAATATAGCACTGTATATTTGTGGTACTTCTTAACAAATCAATACATTAACCATTCTTGCTAAGTCATCAACTCTTGGCTTATCGTTTTCTTCATGTAATTCAGGTAGCTTATCACCTTCTTCGTCAAGGACTTTTTTAGTTCGTTACTAAGTCCTGTATACTTTTTGAAATTCAGCTCAGAATGTTCGCTTTTTTGCTGGGCTAGCGTACCTCCTCGGGGCACACTTATCCCTATTATCTGAAAATACCAAAAAATATAGGTAGCATTAACAGTTTATCCATTCTTTAATACGCTGGTTCCCCTGAGACATTTTTTAGTTCATGAAATAACACGAATGATACTCCTACATTACTTTCAATTCTAGGCAAAGTATTGGCAGTATCCAATGTATAAACATTCTGCTCTGCATATATTGTTAGTTTTTGACCAATCAAAATAACGTCTGAAGTCAATCCATTCGCATCTTTAATCGACTGGATTGTCAATCCATACTCTTGTGAAAGATCCCAAAGTGTCATATTTTTCTTCACTTCTATTAATAGCTCATCCTTTTTGTTCCATTTATAAAGTCTGCCCATTTCGATGGATTTTTCAAGGGCTTCAGAAAAAACAACAACTGAGCTGGCTAAATATTGTTCAGGCTTTTCTACTATATTCCAAAAAACAGCCTCTTCTTCAAACATTTCCTGTGAACTCGCAATTTGAACCATTTTTTTCTTTTTTTCCATCTCTTCTTGCACTTTAATAGCGTTTATTACCGGTTCAGACAATTTATGTAGTTCTTCATACCCGTCAATGGTATTACCTCTCTCATCAGTCATCTCAATATGAAGATGTGGACCAGTACTTCGCCCAGTATTACCAATTTTCCCAATAATATCACCAGCTAATACAATTTGACCTACTTCAAGTTCGTCCGTTGAACCTCTCAATAAATGGGCATATTTAGTCATAGTATTATCAAAATGCTTAATTAAAACTGTATATCCTGCCCCCTTGTACTTCTTCTCAATCTCTTCAATTATTCCATTCTTAATTGCCAACACAGGATCACCCAAATCAAGATAACTTTCTTTACTCAAATCAATGCCATTATGCATTTTCCACTTTCCGCTTAATGGATCATTTCTCCATCCGAAACCAGAAGTAAGCTCATAGTTTGCTAAATAATAATAGGCAATACTTGGTGTCTCTTTTTTTAATTTCTCACCTTCTGATGGCCAAACAAGTAGATTCACATCAACTTCTATTATAGTAGAATTTTCTTCTGCATTAACAATGTTCACACTTAGAAACATGCATGCAATACAAAATCCCATGATTAGTGCGATTATAAGACGTTTAGAAAAATCCAGCATGTTGTCCTCCTCAAAATATAATCTTTTTTACCTTATGAGGACGGGCATGAAATTAGACCAAAAAAAAGAGGCGTTAGCCTCTAGTTACTAGCTGGAAAATCAATAGGGTTTGGAGCAACAGGAACATCTACTTGTTTAGGCTTCCCATTTTCTCTTAAAATAACTCCTCCAATTTGATCTGGGGTATTAATAAATGTAACTGAACTGAAGCCGAATTCCTTCGCAGTTAATAGAATTGCTTCAATCATAATACGATGGGTTTGGTTATTCTCATCAATTATTGAATCCTTCGAAAACGCTACTTTAACATTGGTTTTATCATGAACAATATACTCGATTTTTATTTCAAGAGGAATAGATGGATTTAGATATAGATCAGTATTAATTTCAGTATTAGGATCTCTCATACTAGTTAATGCTGCTTCTAAGCTTTCATATTTTTCGTATTGGTTTGCAGCTAAATAAGTTTTACCGTTTCCACTATAATACGTATGGTAGGCAATTTTTGTTTGTGAAGATAATTCAATAGTATTCACTGGACCAACCGGATCCATTTCAACTTGATTTCCTTCCGGTGTTTTAAATTCAACCTCAGTATATCCCATCCATCTTAGGGTTTCCTGTATCGGTTGGAAAAATGCTCCTATTTGCGCAGATGCACTACCTACTGTGTAATCAGTAGGAATTGTGATCACAACTTTATTTAAATCAACCTCTTCTAATATTAAACCCTGTAAAGGAGAAGGTTCTAATCCTAGGTTCCCATATGAAAGTCTTTGAATCACGTCCTGTAAAACTTCTAGCTTTGTTTGATTTGCTTCGCTATATAAAAAACTAACTGGAATAACATGTTGTACCATTGGATCCATAAGTCCAATTGTTACTACTGTTTGTCCTTCGCCAACCTCATTCTCTTGAATGATATTACTAGTGCTAGCTATTCCCACCATCATGATATCACTTTTCTTTTCAGTACTTTCTGCTATGCTTACTTTAGATTGGTGACTATCATCATTAGCTACTATCCCAAACTCACGGTTTTCTGCTCCTGATTCATTTGCACTTTCATCGTTTGTCCCACTAATATAGTTTAGTAAAGAGGGGCCGATAATTAAGATAATGAATAGAGCTGCTACTGCTGCAACACTTGGGAAAATCCATATTTTTTTGTTTGTTTTGCGAATTTGCTCATCTTGAATACGTGAACTAATTTTATGAAAAAGTTCTTTTCGATCTTGCCTATCTTTGACCTCAGGTAAATGTTTAAGAATATCCTCAAGTTGTTTATCGCTCCACTCTGATTTTTTCAACTGAACTCCCCTCCTTTACCATTGATTTTTCCATAATGGCTTTTAAGTTTTTTAATGCTCTATGTTGTGTCGTTTTCACTTTACTTTCTGTCCAATCCAGAGCTTCTGCTGTTTCTGTAATGGAAAGGGATTGCATATACCTTAAAAGAATAACTGCTCTTTGATCAACTGTAATCTGGTCTAAACATTCAAACATATATTTAATTTCATCGTTTTGGAGGGCAATCTCTTCTGGGATTGGTTGATGATCCTTGACTTGCTGTGTATTCCAATCAAATGTATCTATCAACCTTTGCTTCCAACCCTTTTGTTTACGAAAATGGTCAATAGCTACATGTCTAGCAATTGAAAAAAGCCAAGTCTTTTCACTACTTTTTCCTTCAAATCGTTCGTACGATTTTAATACCTTAATATATACTTCCTGAACCAAGTCTTCAGCTAGCTCTCGGTTTCTCACCATGTAAAATAGGAACTTAAACAGATCATGATGATACTTATCATATAAGTCTTGAAATACGGTATTCATATCTTATCCTCCCCGTACATTAATCTAGTCGTTATGTATCTATAAAAGGTTACAATATTTTAGCAACTTTTACTTTCTATATATATAATATTGTAGCACCAATTAGGCTACTGTTTCTATAAGTATTTTAATAGCTCTCTAATTGAAAAAAGAGAAGGAAATCCTCCTCTTAATAAAGTTTTAATCCAGATGTTTTTTCTATAATGCTTTTTTTTCATGGTTTTTAATAGCCTTTTTTGTTGCTTCAAAAACTAACTTTCCAACCAACTTGCCAATTGGAGTTTGAGGTCCTCCACATTTATACTCTATTGCTGTTTGGGTCGAAGCAATACATATACTATTTGTAGAAATACCTGAATCCGGAGCATATTTTTCTGTTTTTTCTTCAAAAATAGCTTTTAAATTAGATTCAGTTGCTGTTGTTAACACTTGAACAAAAGCAACATCTGTTAGGTTCGCCTCTACGAAAACAAAAATAGTAAACGGGCATGTCATATTAAGTCTGTTTTGAGGTTGTTTGATATGAGTAGAAACCGCAGAATTGCCCTTACTAGCAGTTACCACTACTAAAACAGTACCTTCAGATCTTACATCCTTTAAAACGACAGAATCATCTAGGTTACCAGTTGTCATCATTCCAATTGTGCTGATTGGTTCTAATCCATTCTTCAATAAGTAACTCAACATTTCAGATTCAGGATTCTCGCATTCATACCCCATGTCAATCGAGCGGTTAATAAAATGGCTGCACCAGTTAAAACCTCCGCCTATTAAAGAAGAAGATAAAGATTTTAACTCTGTATCTGACCGGATAATCATAAGATCATTTGTTGAAACAAAGTTTAGTGTCTGTAGTAAAGATTTTTTTTTCGTTTCCGTTTGCTCAGGAATTAACCCGATCATAGGTTTTGCCACATCTGGATGTTCTTTTCTTACTAAAGAAGCATCATAAACTTGATTCAATGTAGATGATTGCATCACTTTTTTAGGCTGACCAATCTTCACAACTTTACCTGCATCTAATAATAAAATCCGGTCACAATATAAACTCGCGAGATTCAAATCATGAAAAATAGCTACAACTGTAAGTTTTTTTTCGATTTTCCATTTTACTAATTGATTGAATAGATTCATTTGATGGGAGACATCTAAATGATTTGTAGGCTCATCAAGTAAAAGTAAATCCGTTTGCTGTGCAAGAGCTCTTGCTAGCAATACCCTTTGGAGTTCACCACCACTTAATTCCTGTAAATACTTACTTTGTAAATGCGAAATCGATACCTCTTCCATTACTTCTTGTACGATTTGTTCATCTTGATAAGACCACGTTGAAAATATTCCTGTTTGATGAGCATACCTACCCATCTTGATCGTTTCCTTTACACTAAAGGAAAATGTGGTATCCACTATCTGAGGAAGGACGGCAACCATCTTGGCATATTCCTTGTTAGAATAGGAATATAAGGGATTTCCGTCTATGGAAATTTGACCATCTTTATTCGGTAGTGTTCTTGCTAATAGCTTTAATAAAGTTGTTTTTCCACTCCCATTGGGACCTAATACTCCAAAAATCTCACCTTTTTTAACACTAAAAGAAATTGAATCTAATGTTATTTCTTTATTATAAGAGAAGGACAATTCTTCAACCTTAATCATTTGTTCACACCCTTGTTTTCTTACGGTAGTATAAAATAATTGCAAATACAGGTGCTCCAATAAGCGATGTAATGACTCCTATCGGTAACTCTCTAGGGACAATGATCGTCCTTGCCAGTAAATCTGCTAATACTAGAAACGCGCCCCCGTAGAGCATAGATAGTGGAAGGAGACGGATATGGTTTGCGCCGAAAATCAATCTAGTTAAATGTGGAATCACTAATCCTACAAAGCCAATTGTTCCAGAAACAGCTACAGAGGCACCAGTAAGGAGAGAAGCACTACTCAAAATAAGGAACTTTCGAATTTGGACATTTACACCTAAATTTTTCGCAGCGTCTTCACCAAAAGTCAAGACATTTAATTCCTTACTTTGCAATAGGAGTAAGAGTGAACCTACAAGAAAGAATGGAAATAATAGGTATACGTATTCCCAACCTCTCATAGAAACACTTCCTAATAACCATGAAATAATTTGACGAAGTTCTTCTCCTGTTAAAGCGATCATTAATGAAATAATAGAGCCTAAGAATGAACTGAAAATGATTCCTGTTAATATGACCGTTTCAACTGACATTCGTTTTTCGACCATTCTTGCAAAAGACAATACGAACAATAAAGTGATAAACGCTGTGATAATACTAATAATCGGTAGTGTAAATAACCCTAAAACTGGAATATGTATCTGGAAAAATAGTACTAAAACTGCACCAACAGAAGCTCCAGATGAAACTCCTAATGTATAAGGATCAGCCAAGGGGTTTTTTAGTAATCCTTGAAAAGCTGCTCCTGATAGTGCTAAAGAAGCACCTATTAAAAATGCTAAAAGTACCCGAGGTAATCTAATGTACATGACTATATTTATTAGCATTGGTTCTACCCCTTCTGGTAATGGAATTCCTAGAATATGGGTAAGAATTATTGAAACGATAGCTTCAAACGGAATCGATATAGAACCCATTGAAATACCTAAAAAGATAGCAGTCAAACATACAAAAAAACTAATTGAATATAAAACAATTTCATTATTTCGCAAAGATTTCAGGGTAAACCGCTTTTGCAAGTTCCTCTACTCCTTCAATTAACCGCGGGCCTGGACGTGTAACTTTATCTGCTGATACATCATACACACGTTCATTTATTATTGCTGGTACCTCAGCCCATGCTGCTCTACTTAATACTTGATCCTTTGGATTCTCAACAAAATCTCCATAAGTAGTTATTATGACATCAGGTTTTAAAGCAACGGCATCTTCCTCTGTAAACGGGACCCAACCATCAAACTCACTAGCTGCATTTGTGGCTACAATCGATTCTAACATTTCATGAATTAAAGTGTTTTTACCCGTTGTATAAATTTCTGGTGCAGGCGAAACCTCTATCCATACTGTTGCTTTCTCTTTTATCATGGAAGCCTTATTCTTTAGATTTTCTAATTTTGCTTGCATCTCATTTACCAAATAATCAGCTTTATCCGTAGAACCAGTTGCATTTCCTATTAACTTTATTGTTTTATAAACTCCCTCAAAGGAACTTGCATCAGGAATAACAACAACAGTGATTCCCGCATTTCGAAGCTGATTTAATCCACCCTCTGCACTCATTGCACTCGATTCATGCGCTAAGACCAAGTCCGTATTAAGGGAGATTATCTTCTCAACATTAAATTGCAGACCACCTATTCTCTCTTTAGAAGTAACTTCCTCCGGATAATTATCAAAGTCCGAAACACCAACCACCCTTTCACCTACTTCTAGAGAAAAGAGAATTTCAGTATTACTTGGAATAAGTGAGACTATTCTCTGAGGTTCTTTATATAAAGTTATCTCAGTATCAAGTCCATCTTTAAATGTAATGGGAAAATTATCTTTGAGTACTACTTTACCTTCGTTCTTTTTAGGAGAAGTCTCCCTATCACCTTCTAACCCACAGGCAACCATTGTTAAAATGGTGAAACTTACAAACACTAAGAAAAAAAAGCTTTTATTCATCTTTTTCATGTCTCTTTTACCCCTTTAGTCCATTTTTTCAGTGCACCTTTATTGCTTTTTAAACAAATAGTTCTTTTAAACGTTGTTTTGATTTCAGCTACAGGTTGCTCGCTTTCCTCGGGGCTGACGGATCTCCCTAGGACATTGAACATACTTCCTAGAATTTTTACCGCACGAAGAAAATGTGATAAACTTAGCGAGGTGTCTCACACCTACCACTTCGATCAACTTCGTTTTGAAATTAACCAGGAAGCTATAACAAATCCGAAAAAATAAAAAACTCGCTCCAAATGAATAGAGCGAGACTAGAAAACGATCAAGATTACAATAACCCCAAAAAATAAGTTGACCGTTCCTTCTTCTCAACCCCCGAAGATTCTTGAAACATAAATTTGAGGCAGGTCTACTGACTTGTGTATCTTCCTACTTTGAAACCTTCCCATACAAAGAATAACCTATCATCCTTTTATACAGTGGACATTTTCATTTCGTCAACACTTACAGTTGCGGGGACAGCTCTGGACTTTCACCAGATTCCCTATTAAGCCTGTGAATAAATCACTAAGCACCTTAAATTCTTGAAATATGAAATTTAAATAACAGTTATTACTATTACATCTTACTGGAAGTGGTTTTTACATTCAAGGATAATATTTTTTACATAATATTCCATAAACACAAAAAATGTTTCCCATGTAACAAGAATCTTCGTCAAAAGCAGTGAAAATCCATCTATTTTCGAGGAATAAAGAAGGAAAATGTCGTACCTTCATTAACTTTACTATGAACAGAAATATGACCATGATGAGCATCAATGATATTTTTTGCTATCGCAAGGCCTAATCCAGTACCAGCTTTCCCTCTAGTTCTTGCTTTATCAGCTTTATAAAATCGCTCAAAAACAAAAGGTAGGTCTTCATTTGGGATTCCTGATCCAGAATCTTGAATGTCTACATTTAGGCCGTTATCTAAGCCTTGAACCTTAACAGTTACAAGACCTGACTTATCGGTATGACGAATAGCGTTATCAATTAGATTTGTAAATACCTGCTCAATTCGATCTGCGTCAAACGTAAAAGAGTCAAAACAATTTGAACAAGTATGTGTAAGTGTTATAGCCTTTTCCTTTGCTAGTCCCTGAAATTTACGAACAACTCTATCGGTGAATTCCTGAACGTTTACTATTTCTTCTTTAAGTTGATTGTGACCTGCTTCCATACGAGCTATGTCCAATAACTCATTAACTAAGCGACCCATCCGTAAAGATTCTTCATAAATGACTCCTGCAATTTCCTTTTTTTCCTGCTCTGAACCTGCAATGTCATCAATAATAGCCTCACTATAACCCTGTAACATTGAAATTGGAGTTCTTAACTCATGAGAAACATTTGCAATAAAGTCCTTTCTGAGCTTATCGAGACGTCTTTCCTCTGTCATATCTCGGATAACCGCAACAGCACCTCTAATCTGTATCCCGTTATAGAGTGGACTCATAACAATAACCCATGTTCGACCTTGAAACCGCATTTCAACCATTTGTTCTCGTTCAAACGAGACAACGCGGCCAAAAAGTTCAACCATTTCTACCGGAAGTTCCTTGTCTTGATCTTGTTCCATTCCTTGCTCATAATACCAAGCCTGTAAAAATCGCTCTGCTGGAGGATTGGAGATTTGCATAACTCCGAAACGATTCAGTGTTATCACAGCATCTGCCATACTACTTAAAATGCTGAATAGCTGTTCTTTTTCATGTCTTAATGCATCAATATTAAGTTTTAATTGCATACCCATATTATTAAGTGCCATACCGAGCTCGCCAATTTCATCTTGAGTTAAAACGGGTAACTTTGTTTCAAATTTCCCCTTTGCCATTTGAAACGCAGCTTCGCGCATTTTGATCAATGGAGAAGTAATTCGAGAAGATAGGAAGAAAGCAAAAAAGGTCGTTAGGATAAATGCGATTCCAGCCGCTAAAAATATTAGTTTGGTCGTTTGTTTAGTCGTCTGTTCAACAGCGTACAAAGATTGATACAAGTAAACTGCACTGTGCTCTCCTCCCATTGTTGTGAAAGGAACACCTACAATTATGACTTTATTATTGGAATCTTCTCGATCCATGATAGATGAATACTCAATTTTCTTAGTAACTGTTGTCTGATCTTTGAGAACTCTAGATAACTCCTCATCTTTTTGAATATAAGATAGAGGTATATCCGACATTTCATTTTTTGATGGTGAATACCAGTAATGTTGATCATCTTGAGCAATTAAAACTTTTGTTAGTGGGTCAACAATCTCCCAAGAGATGGATCTGGCAAGTTTTATATCTTCATGTTCTTCCATTATTACAGCTATTTTATTAGCAACTTGTGTTAAATTCTTCTCAGCTTCAATTCGGTAATATTGCTCAAAGAATTCTAAAAGCATTATTGTTAAAATTAAAAGCACGAACGACACTAATAATAATATTGTCATCCACAGCTTTCCAACCACACTCTTCCACAACTTCATTATTCAATTACCTCAAATTTATAGCCTACACCCCAAACAGTAATTATCATTTTAGCAGCAGTCTCCGAAACTTTATTCAGTTTTTCACGCAATCTCTTAACATGTGTGTCTACTGTTCGAAGATCACCAAAAAACTCATAATGCCAAACTTCTTTAAGTAATTGCTCTCTGTCAAATACTTTATCAGGTGATTTTGCTAAGAAGTAAAGTAATTCATATTCTTTTGGAGTTAATCCGACTTCTAGACCATCTGCAGTTACACGGTGCGCATCATTATCAATGGTTAAATGAGGAAAAACCAATACATCTTTTGTAACTGTTTCAGTATGTAAATAAAGTGTTTTAGAGGATCTTCTAAGTAGTGCTTTAACACGTAAAACAACTTCTCTTGGGCTAAAGGGTTTCACAATATAATCATCTGTACCAACCTCAAAACCTTGAACACGGTTCACTTCTTCACCCTTTGCAGTTAGCATGATAATGGGAGTTGATTTATGCTCACGAAGTTCTTTACATACCTCGATACCATCCTTACCAGGCATCATTACATCCAAAAGGATTAGATCATAATCTCTTTCCATTGCCATTTCTAAGGCTTGAATACCATCTTCAGCTTCTTCGGTTAAATAACCTTCTCTTTCTAAATACATCCTTAAAAGTCTCCTGATACGTTCTTCATCATCAACTACTAGAATTGTCATTGCATGATCCATCATTTGACACCTCTTTTATAGAATTTTTTCAAAAAGACCTTCACTTGTTTGGTGAAGGTCTTTTGAAATCTAGTTTGAAATATACTCTCTTGAAAACACCCTATAACAAGATATTTCCCTCTATTCAAAACATTTATTTGTTCCTTAAAAGTTAATGACTTTTTTATTTAAGCATACGAATGTAAACCAGCAATAACTAAATTTACAACAACCAGGTTAAACATAATAATAGCAAATCCACCTACAGCTAACCATGCGGACTTTTCTCCATGCCAACCTTGTGACAGACGTAAGTGTAAAAAAACGGCGTAGAACAGGAAAGTAACAAGGGCCCAAACTTCCTTAGGATCCCATCCCCAAAACCTCGTCCATGCAATTTGCGCCCAAATCATAGCAAATATTAACGCACCAAGTGTGAAAATTGGAAATCCAATGGCAACAGAACGATACGTTATTTCATCTACAAGCTTAGGCTTTACATTTTTCAGAAGTGGCTGAATTGCCGCGGCAATTCGTTTTCTAAGAAGTAATCTAAGTGTTCCATATAATATCATACCTGCAAAAAGTGACCAAATTAATGTATTCAGTTTCTTTGGTGCACTTTCACCCTTCATCCACCGTGGTGCTTCAATGATAGGATTTATCGAATCGTTGGTCATTCCCTCGCCACCTGCTGGGCCAATAATTGGAGGAAGGTTATAGACAAGTTCAACCTCTTGATTTAAATTGGGATCAACCCATTTAAACATAGCTTCATAGTTTGCTGTGGAAAATGCAATAGTAACTGTAATAAAACCAACTACACTCAATAGACTATAAAGAATAAACTCTAACCAAAATGTTCTTTTACTTCTAACAGATTGATCAACTACACGTATAAGATAAATCAATCCTGATGCAAAGCTCACTGCTAATATAGCTTCACCTAAAGCTGCCGTTGTAACATGAATATGAAGCCAATCACTCTGTAAAGCAGGTATCAAAGGTGCAACATCACGCGGGAACATACTCGCATAGGCTATAACTAAAATAGCAACGGGTAAAGTAAACAAGCCTAGCACACTACTTTTATAAATAAAATAGATACTGATAAATGCTAAAACCAGCATCATTCCAAAAAAGGTAGTGAATTCAAATAAGTTGCTGACAGGTGCGTGTCCTGATGCAATCCATCTCGTAATAAAATATCCAAGTTGTGATAGAAATCCAACTATGGTAACAATAATACCAATTTTACTCCATTTGTTAATCCCCGACTCACTTTGTTTATCTCGAATTGCTCCTCCAAAAAAGAAGGTAGCGACTAAATATAGGACAAACGCAACATAAAGTAAATTACTGCTAACTGCAACCACAAAAATCCTCCTTTCCTAAGCAGATTCCTGCTCTTCCGTTTGATCATTGGGTACATTTATACCCGTTCCATCTAATAATAATTCTAATTCCTTTGTAACGCCATACCAATTTTTATTTGTATGTGCAGCAACCCAATAGCCATCTTTTCTACTTTGGATCCAAATTCGACGGTGATTCCAATACATACCTTGAATGACACCAATCATAAAGATAGCTCCACCTAATCCTAAGATCCACAATGTATAATCTTTACGAACAGTTAATCCAGATACATTCTTAGTCTCAATACCTGCAAATTTCATCTTATACGAATTCTCACCTAATGGCTCTAAATTTTGTTGAATTGCTACAAAACTAACTTCACCATCAATTTTTTCAGGAGTTATCATGTTAAATATGAAAGCAGGGTTGTTTGGAATTTTAGATTTTGAAGAAGGATCACCCTCTTTATCAAAATAAAAATCTGGAAAATAGCTCATTAATTCTACTTTATAACCATTTCCTAAATCATACTCAGACGAAGGGTTAAAGAGATCAACCTTTAAAGATCCATACACATTTTGAGTAGTCTTTTCTACTAAATCAAAACTCATTGCCGAGAATTCATTTAACTTATAATCAACTTGATATAATGCATATCCATCATGCTTTAGTGGTTGGTTTACACGAATTGGATGATCTTTAATTTCAATCAGTTCAGGGGTTTTCCCATGAATAATCTCATCCACTCGTTCGAATAAAACAGCGTTTGTTTGATAATTTTTCGCCACAGTACCCACTCTATCTATCGCTTTGTTAAAAACCTCGGCATCCTTGTTCTTATCGTATACTTCGAGTAGAAAAGATTCATTCTCTAGGTAATACTTTCCTTCTGTACCAGGAATTACCTTTTTTTCCCCTTCTCGGATCCAAAGTACTTCGTCTGTATACATTTGCGGGACGAAACGAAGCATAGAGCCAATCAAGAAAATAATTAATCCAATATGATTAACATAAGGACCCCATCTAGAAAAACGGTTCTTCTCAGCAAATATGCTCCCATTCTCTGACCGAACTCGATATCTCTTTTGTTTAAGATTTTCTTGCACTTTAGTAAATGCTTTTTCATCGATCTGATTTAGGGAAGTAGTTCCAAATAGACGTTGTCGCTTCATAAATCCATCGTGACGAGTGATTCCTTGCTTATTTAGCGCCCGGTACAGAGGAACTACTCGATCTATGGAAGCAATTAAAAGTGAAATTCCTATGGAAGCAATTAATATCATATACCACCATGACCCATATAAATCATGGAAACCTAGAACATAATATAATTCACCAGACCAGCCATATTGCGCTTTATAAAATTCACTCGGAGATATATTCTGTGGAATGTACATATGCTGTGGGTAAATTGTTCCTAAAGCAGATGCTGATAAAGTTAGAGCAATTAACCAAACCCCAACCTTAACTGACGAGAAAAAGTTCCAAATTTTATCAACGATTGTTTTCTTATAAACCTGTGAACGTCTAGCGCTACCATCATATCGCATATCCACTAATTTTTGTGGACCATTGTTTTCTTGCTGTGGCTTTCCACATAACTCACATAGAACTGTCCCATGTGGATTCACGTAGCCGCATTCACACTTTACACTTTCCATTTTCCTCACCTACTTGTTATTAAGGCTTAATCATTTCCATATACTCATAGACCATTTTTTCAGTCATTGAGCCAGTTATAATTTTAACTACTTTTCCATTTTCATTAATAAGAAAGGTAGCTGGCAGTCGACCAACATCGTACGCATTTAGAACTTGCATACCTTTATCCACTGGAACCGGGAAGGTTAATTTATGTCTTTCAATAAAGTTATTAATAATAAGTGGAGCTTCATCAACATTCACGGCCAATATTTCTACACCTTTATCTTTATAATGCTTATATTGATTTTCCATATAAGGCATTTCTTTTTCACAAGGCTTACAATACGTACCCCAGAAATTTAAAAACACACCTTTGCCTCTGTAACTCTCCAACTCAAACTCGTTCCCATCTAAATCTTGAAGAAGAAAGTTTGGTGCTGTACTTCCTGTATGTACTTTTTGTTTAGGCGAAAAGAAATTCGCATACAACGTATAGGCTACTGCACTTGCTAATATTAGCAGGATGACTGTCCTTAGCCAGAGTCGTTTATTTTTCATTGGTCTCTCTCCTTATACATAGAAGAAAAGGAACAGTAATATCCTACTGTTCCTATACTTCTTCATATTCCTCATTATAGCACTCTAGTAGGGTGGTACTAAATGAAGAATATGAATCTTATGTGACATCTCTTTATTTCTTGGCTCTGTTCAACTTTGTTGTTGATTTCAGCTGCAGGATGCTCGCTTCAATCAACTTCGTTTGAAAAAATCAACATTGAGCTTTAACAGAGCCTATTTCTTTGTTTTCAATGAGTAAGCTCTTAGTTGTTTTACCTCATAAGGCGTAAGCTCCCTTGAGTCACCCGAATTAAGTCCATGAAGAGTTAGGAACCCATATTGTTCTCTTTTCAACTTAATAACCGGACAATCTATGGCCTCAAACATTCTTCTCACTTGTCTGTTTCTACCTTCATGGATCGTAATTTCGATTATGGATGTATTCTTACTCTTATCAGATGAAAGCATCTTCGTCTTAGCAGGCGCAGTTGTTCCATCCTCTAATCGAATTCCTTTTTCTAAGAGTTTTAATTGATCTCTCCTTGGAATCCCTTTAACTTTTGCAATATACACCTTATTCATTTCATGCTTAGGGTGCATCAATAGATTTGCAAATTCACCATCATTTGTCAAGATCAAAACCCCCGACGTGTCATAGTCAAGTCGTCCAACAGGGAAAAGTCTCTCCTTTCTAAGTGGAAAAAAGTCAGTGACTACTTTTCTACCCTTATCGTCAGACACACTTGAAATTACACCAGTAGGCTTATATAGCAAGAAATAAACAGGTTGCTCTCTTTCAAGAGGAATTCCATTTACTTCAACCTTTTCGTTTGGTGACACTTTAGTTCCTAATTCCTTCACTACTTTACCGTTAACAGTAACACTACCTTGAAGGATTAACTCTTCTGCCTTCCGTCTAGATGCAACACCAGCTTGCGCAATTACTTTTTGTAAACGTTCCATTCAAATTCACCTCACTCTACATATTAGCTTTTCCAACAGGAATAAACAAGATTCAAGATCTTTATTGTGGAGCAAAAATAAAAATAGAGCTCGTTTATACTACGAGCTCTTACCCAAATACTACGGATACTATCACTATCGCTACAATGATTCCAAATACATCTGCCAACAACCCAATCTTAAGAGCATCTCCCATTTTCTTGATACCGACTGCCCCAAAGTATACCGTTAACACATAAAATGTGGTATCCGTGCTACCTTGTAAGACTGCTGCTAACCTCCCAATAAAAGAATCTGGACCATATGTAGCTATTAAATCACTTGTCATACCGAGAGCAGCCGTTCCAGATATCGGTCGAATTAAGGATAAGGGAACGATTTCGACAGGAACACCTATCATTAGAAAGAAGGGTTGAATCAAATTCGTAAAGGCTTCCATAGCTCCTGAGGCACGAAATATAGAGATGGAGACAAGCATTCCAACCAGGTATGGAATAATAGAAAACGCAATTGTTATCCCTTCTTTTCCACCTACAACAAAGCTCTCATATGTTGGTACTTTTTTCAACGTTCCATAAATTAGTACAAATCCAATAATGACTGGAATAAACCAGAGAGAAATCGTTGATAGGATAATCATCTCTGATTGACCTCCTTGTGTATCCGTCTGAAATAAAAGTATCGATCGATAAGAATGGCACCTATACACGAAATCAAGGTAGTCACAAAAGTAGCACCTACAATTTCAGTAGGATTAACTGAACCATATTGCATCCTAATTGCTATTACTGTCGTCGGGATGATAGAAAGGCTTGCGGTATTAATTGCTAGAAAGGTAACCATTGATCTACTCGCATTATCTTTCCCGCCATTTAGCTCTTTCAACTGTTCCATAGCCTTTATTCCCATTGGGGTGGCAGCATTACCCAAGCCAAACATATTTGCAATCATATTCGATAATATGTACCCCATTGCCGGATGTTTAACTGGAACTTCTGGGAAAATCAACTTTACCAACGGTCTAAAAATTTTTGCTAACCACTCTAGTAAACCAGCATCCTGAGCAATTCGCATAAGTCCCAGCCAAAATACAAGAATGCTAATTAATCCTAAACATATTGTAACTGCCTCCTTTGCACCTGAAAAAACAGCTATATTCACTTGTTCCATCGTTCCATTTATTAGCGCAAAAACGATTCCTACCACTGTTAATAGAACCCAGATAATATTAACCATTAACATTTCCACCTAGAAAAATAGTAAAAATGCTTTTATAGAAATCTATAAATGATTTCTTAGGTGGTTTCATACGATCCGTTTTAAAAAAAACTGCTTGCTCTGCAATAATTTTTTCATTCAAATAAATGAATGACTTTCCAATTGGAACTGGAATATCTTCGGGAGATTTCCACTTAGAACCATCTGCCTTCAATAACTTAATTGTAATATGAATTTTATCCTGTTCTCGAACATTTAAAGGATAAAGAAGATCATGATTGTAATAAATTTTGTTTTTATAGAAAGGATCCTCAATTTTTGAAATTATACCTTTGCCTATTACTTTAACTAACTCAAATTGGTCAAATCCAAATCCAAACATATGTATATGATCATTCCAATCTCTCGATGCATTAAGGGTAACGGCGATCAAATTCATACCACCCTTCGAAGCAGTTGATACTAACGTTCTTTTCGCAAGCTTCGTATAGCCAGTTTTCCCACCAGTAGAATACTTATAAAGTCCTGTCACTAACCTGTTTTTATTCTTCCATATACGATCCCACTTTCCATCTGGGTGTGGAGCTCTGTATACCTTAGTACTTGCAATCTCTTGGTATTTTTCATTTTCCATGGCATATCTAGTTAAAATGGCCATATCATAAGCCGTTGAAAGATGGGTAGTGTGGGTATCTAAACCATGCGGATTCGTAAAATTCGTATCCTTCATTCCAATCTCTTCTGCTTTTTGATTCATTAAAAATACAAATCCATCCAAACTTCCGCCTACATGCTCGGCTATAGCTACTGCGGCATCATTTCCCGACCTAAGCATTAGTCCGTAAACCAAGTCTTCAAGTTTTATTTTTTCCCCAGCAATTAAGAAAAGAGATGAACCTTCTGTTCCTTGTGCTTTTTTACTAACCGTCACTATCTCATTTAATTTTCCAGATTCTATTGCTAAAATTGCTGTCATTATTTTTGTGATACTCGCTATTTTCATTACTTCGTGCTCATGTTTGCCAAAAAGTATCCTACCTGATTCTTGCTCTATCAAAACGGCACTTCTAGCACTTACCCCAGGTGCAGCCTTTATATTGTTAGCAGGTATCATTGAAATAAAAAAAGACAAAAGTAACACGTATATAAGAATTGATCGTAAACTCATTCTATTTATCCCTCATTTCTCATCCCTGTTTTAGTACAAGTTTATGTGAGATACCACCCTCATATGATTGAAACGAAAAAAAACCGCGACTTTTATCGCGGATGATGCTTGGAATTGTTTAAAAGGATTTCCATTTCAATTTAGAGGCTTGATCAAACCTCATTTCTACTTCATCCCAATTAATTACTTTCCACCAATTCTTAATATAATCTTCTTTATTAGCTTTATATTGTAAATAGTAAGCATGCTCCCATACATCTAGTACGAGCAATGGAATAGTATCCCATTGAGTCATTACCTGATGCTTTTCAGTTTGCAAGATTTCTAATCGATGTGATCTTGGTCCCCAAACAAGTAATGACCAACCAACACCTTCTACTTTTTTTGCAGCTTCAGTAAAATGTTCTTTAAATTGGTCAAAACTACCAAAGTCCTTTCTTATTTGCTCCAATAAGCTTCCGTGTGGCTCTCCCCCGCCCTTTGGCTTCATATTGAACCAGAAAATAGTATGCAAGTAGTGCCCAGAACCATGAAAAGCAGCTTCCCCTTCCCAATATTTTAACAGTTCGTAATTATTTGTTAATCTTGCTTTTTCCAACATCTTCTCAGCCTTGTTTAATCCATTAACATACCCATTATGGTGTGTACCGTGATGAAGTCTCATTATCTCTTCAGAAATATACGGTTCTAAAGCATTATATGGATAAGGTAGTGGAGGAAGTATATGTTTACCTATTGGGACTCTTTGATTTGGTATATTTCTAATATCATTACCACTTAAAAATTGGTGTGAATCCATTGAAAGCTTTTCTACAATTTCTTGAATCAATTTGACCTTGTCTGGTTTAATAGGCTGGTTATTTATAATTAGATTTATTTTTGATTGTAAAACTGATAACTCCTCTTCAATTTTATTTGCGAACCTATTTTCCGGGAAGTAACAGCTCATTATTTTTCCTACTTCATTTGTCCAAACCTTGACTTCTTCTAGGTATGAGAAGATCCTTTCTTGTTCCATACATACACCCTCCTCCTAGTTACACATCATCCTTACTAACGTATTCAATTAAAATGAATGGGGTTCTATTTTTTAAAGGCTCCTTTACTTCAAGTATTCTGATTAGAAAATTTATACTAAATGAAGGTTCCAACTGCGCTTTATCAAGTATTCATTCACTTCACCAAGCCTCGCCCCTTTTAGTGCATCTGGTGTCTAAGGTGCCTTTTACTCCCGCATGACATAGAATATTCTTCAGTAGATTCTTACTGCTCGAAGGAAATGGGCAAGCACTTTCATGGATTATCACACCATCCACTACAATTACATATTTTTTATAATTGTTTATATCTAAAGTTTTCTCTACGAAATCAGCCAAAAAAAAATGGCGTTTAGTCGATTTGCGACTAAACACCATTTTTTTGACTCACACTAATTTGCTCAATATAATAATCAACTTTACGATTGTAACATCTTAGTTCTGTAGTCTGTTTCATAGTATTCAAGTTCTTCTCTTACTCCTTGAAATCTTCCTTCAAGATTAGAGAATAATGTTTTAATTGATAAAGGGACTTCCTCAGGAAAAGTAATAGCATTCTTACCTGTGTAAGCAGAACGGCTATTTTCCGTCCAAACATCGCTTTTAGGAGAGAAAAACTCTTCAATACATTGGTGATACACTCGATAAAGTGTTTTCTCGGCTGCCGATTTTAAAAACAATGAATTTCTCAAAACTACCTGACAAGCATCTAATCCCTCTTCACAGCTAACGTTAAGTCTTCTAATTCCAGATAATAGTAATTTATAATACTCTTCTTGCTCGTCTGTTCCTTCAATTTTTAATGATGAAATAGTCGTCTCATTCAGAAAATCAGAAATTAACACAACGGTTTCCTTTAAAAATCCTTCTACTTGTTCCAGTTGAAGATGAACGATATCATTGGCCATTGTTTTTTCCTCCATTCATCCATATGTATATAATATGTATCATGCATTATTATTAATATCAGTCAGCAAAAGAGATGATGCAAGTTCAAAGCTTCCATTAACAGTTACATGCTGAATTATATCTAGAAGAATATCGTAATTTATTCCAGAAAAGCATTGCTCAAATTCCCTTTGATTATTAATATATGCTCGTTTTCGCTCACGCAAACTAGGATTCTTCATAAAACAAATAATTCCTACTATATCCCTAAAAAATATTTCTTTTTTCCCGAAAATGTAGATAGGATCTTGTTCAAATGGTGTAAATTGTGAAATCATTTCATCAAAGTATCTAATGTATAATAAGTGAAATGTCTTTTCAATTCCATTTTCTACAAAACGGACCTCAGATCGGTTAAAAAAATCTTCAGATGTATTAGGTTGAGCTTTTTCAAGCTCATAGCCTTTGCATTCTAGAATTTGCATTTTCTCACCCTTTATTATTTCTTTCTTACATAGTACCATATGTTTAGGTTAAATCTTCAAATGCTTCATTAAATTTTTCGAAAAATAAATCAGCTTCTTCTTGAATTGATTCGCTTTCTGAATTTTCAGGAAGTTTAGGGAGCTCATCAATAGATTTCAACCCAAAATAATCTAAGAATTCTTTCGTTGTGCCATATAAAATAGCCCTTCCAGTTCCTTCAACCCTACCAACTTCTTTGATTATCATTTTAGTGGCCAAGGTTTGAATCGGTCGCTCTGTCTTAACACCACGTATTTCTTCTATTTCTGCCCTCGTAATTGGTTGTTTGTATGCAATAATAGCTAATGTTTCGAGAGCAGCCTGAGATAATGTATTATTTGAAGGTGTTTCCATTATCTTTTTAAAATAAGGGGCGTGTTCTTTCTTTGTTGCTAGCTGATATGCTCCTGCGATTTCAATAATTCTAATCCCTCTATGATCTTCTTCATACTCCAGTTTCATATCACTAATAATATCCTCCACTGTCTCATGATGAAGTTCGAGTACAACAGAAAATTGTTTACTAGTTAATCCTTCATCTCCTGCTGCAAAAAGAAGGCCTTCGATAATCGCCTTCCAATTATTAATATTCATTCAATTTTACTCCTTCCATTCTAAACCGAAGGCTCTATAGAAGGTCTTCGAGTTTCATTGCTACCTACGTTTTTCAACAAAAGAAATATTTCAGAAAAATTGTTTTCTTGTTGAATAGAAATTATATTCTTTTTCATTAGCTCAAGTAACGCTAGAAAAGTAACAACTATATGCTCTTTATCTTCATAAGGAAATAGATCGATAAAATTTTTTCTCTCGTTTAACTTGAGTGAGACTAATTCATTCAGAATTTGTTCCATTCTCACATCGATCGGTATTTCTTGCCTTGTAATTTTTGTTAGCATTGGCCTTTGAAGCTTTTTCCGACGCAATAGCTTTTGAAATGCACCAAGCATATCGTACAAATTAACATCTAATTCAACTTTTTCTGGAGTTTTAGAACTGAATTCACTTAGGTCGCTCGGGGCTCTTGTAAACATTTGCCCACGATTTTCTTCTAACTGCTTAAAATCTTCTGCAGCTTCTTTATATTTTCGGTATTCTATTAATCTCTTCATTAACTCCTCACGAGGGTCCTCTTCAAGATCAAAGTCGAGTTCATTATCAAATAACTCCTCCTCATGCTTAGGGAGAAGCATCTTACTTTTAATTTCAATTAGGGTTGCTGCCATGACAAGATATTCACTCGCATCATCAAGCTTTAGTTCCTGCATAGCATATATGTATAGTAAATACTGCTCAGTCAACTCAGCCATCGGAATATTATAAATATCTACTTCATATCTGTTTATTAAATGTAGCAAGAGGTCTAAGGGACCTTCAAACGCATCTAGTTTCACACTATATTGCATAACTTAACCATCCCACCATTTACACTTTTATCCTAATCTAAGTATAGACGATATCCAAGAGTAGTCCAATAGAATTTTATGTAAACCACCTGGGTCTGACTCCATTACTATGTAACTAATCCATAAATACCCATATTTTTGTTAGTAATGCTATGAAATAATTAAAAATGAGGAGTTCATTAGTATTCGGAACTATTTTATAGAAGTAAAATAAATATTTACTTCCTCTTAGTTTTGTTAACATCGAGTTAAAAGATTTTTTTATCATTTACGGCTCTGCATCACTTGGTCTTTAATTTCCACTTCATGATGTTCACTTCGCACAGCTGTTTTAAACCTCTGTCGTCGCTCAACATCATTAATAGATTTGATTTACATATTTTTATAAGTATTATGTCTTTTTTCTCTAACGTCATATTTCGTGATACACTTATATTATTAACAATTAATAAGGGTGATTGTATGTATCCACAAGCTTACATTAATTTTTTAGTTCATTTTCACGGAGATCGAGATTATTTTGAGTGTCATGAGGTATTAGAGGAATATTGGAAGGAAGATGAAAAGGATAAGCGCAAGAGATACTGGGTTGCACTTATTCAAATTGCTGTCTCTTTGTATCATCATAGAAGAGGGAATTATTCAGGCTCTTTAAAAATGATGAGGAATGCCCTTTTTATTTTAGAATCTGAAAGTGAAGCACTTGCTTTGCTTGGCTTAAATAAAGAAAAACTTTTAACATTACTAAAGAATCGAATTATTGAAATCGATTGTCAACAGCCGTACTCGAGCCTGTTTCTTCCAATTGAAGATGAAGAGTTGCTAAGAATATGTAAAACAAGGTGCCTAGACACCGGTTTAGTTTGGGGTTCCGTAAGTGATATCTCTAATAATTCCCTAGTAAATAGACACACATTAAGAGATAGAAACAATGTAATTGAAGAACGTTTAAAGCAAAAAATCAAAAAAAATAGAATGCAAGACTAAAAAAATCCACTTAGTTATTACTTCTTTGGACAATGTAAAAATCTACCTCCGCTCAAAGATGATAACGTAGTAATAATTTTACAATCTAAAATAGACCATATCATTTGAGATTTGGTCTATTAATCAGTGCGTTATTTACTAAGCTCATCCAAAAAACCGCAGAACTATTTAAAGTTTTGCGGTTTTTACTTCTTAGTCTGTATTTACTACCTCATCTTCTGCACATTCTTCAAATGATTGGTCACATTTCTTAAAAAAAGAGGACGTTTCCTCTGTAGGAATAATTGTTTTTTCTGGCATCAATTCTTTGATTGCTTTCACCATATTTCTCCCAACACCTTGATGCCTATGGGATGGATTAACACATATATGATGGATCTGAATATCTTGATCATTTTGTAAGGAAACTCCAATTATACCGATAATGTCCTCTTCTTTCCAAAGGAACAATTGCCAATTTTCATCTTCCTCATATTGTTTAATTGTTTGGAGTAACTTCTTTAAGTCCTTTTCTGTTGGCATAAATGAAAGAAGTCCCATTGCAATTTTCTCAAAATTTTTCTTATATCGAATTAACATAGTAACCCCTCATTATCGAAATAACTTTTCGATGATTGTTAAGTATTGAAAATATTTATGACTATATATAGATTTTCTAAATAAAGTAATCCTTAAAACTCTATTATAGCTTTAGGTATACAAGTTTAAACATTATGCTTGAAAAGAACGTGATAAATTACCCATTTCAATTGCAGATACAGCTGCTTCCCATCCTTTGTTGCCCGCTTTCGTACCAGCACGCTCGATGGCTTGCTCAATAGATTCTGTTGTTAATACACCAAAAATTACTGGTACACCTGATTGCAATGAGGTTGTTGCTACACCTTTTGATACCTCGTTACAAACATAGTCAAAATGTGGGGTAGAACCGCGAATAACGGTTCCTAGAGTGATAATAGCATCATATTTATTCGTCTCAACCATTTTTTTCGCAATTAACGGAATTTCAAAAACACCTGGTACCCATGCTACATCGACGTCTTCAGCACTAACTCCATGTCTTTTAAGAGCATCCTCAGCACCACTTAGTAGTTTACTTGTAATAAAATCATTAAATCTACCAACAACAATCCCAATTTTTAATCCTGTTCCAATAAGATGTCCTTCAAATACTTTACCCATAATCTATGATACATCTCCTTTTATGTGATTTGCCGAATATATATGTTGTAATCATACAAAACCCTTATTAATAACGCAATAACCAGGATGTCTTAAAATTTAAGCATATGACCTAGTTTTTCATGCTTTGTCTTTAAATAGCTTTCATTTTCTTTATTAGACGGCATTTGAATAGCTATTCTATCAATTACTTCTAAACCATAGCCATTTAATCCTGCTATTTTCCTTGGATTATTTGTTAACAGTTTCATTTTTTTAATCCCTAAATCCTTTAATATTTGAGCACCTATTCCATAGTCTCGAAGGTCTGATGCAAATCCAAGTTTTTCATTAGCTTCAACAGTATCATAACCATCCTCTTGGAGCTTATATGCCTTCATTTTATTTAAAAGTCCAATCCCTCGTCCTTCCTGACGCATGTATAATAAGACACCCTGTCCTTCCTTTTCAATTTGTGCTAGAGCAGCATGTAATTGTGGGCCACAGTCACAACGAAATGAACCAAATACATCACCGGTTAAACACTCGGAGTGAACACGAACTAGAGTTGGCTCATCTTCTAAAATCTCACCCTTAACTAGAGCTACATGCTCTTGATTATCAATTATATTTGAATAACCGTAAGCTCTGAATTCACCAAATTCACTTGGTAACTTGATCTCTATTTCCCGATTAACTAACTTTTCTTTTTTATTCCTATAAGAAATGAGGTCTTTTATTGTCACCATTTTCAAATCAAATTGATCAGCAATTTTTCTTAAGTCAGGAACACGTGCCATTGTCCCATCTTCATTAATAATTTCACAAATCACTCCTGCTGGCTCGGAACCAGATAGACGAGCAAGGTCGATAGCTGCCTCTGTATGTCCCGCTCTTCTAAGTACACCACCGTTTTTTGCGATTAACGGGAAAATATGTCCTGGACGTTTGAAATCAAGTGGTTTTACAGATGGATCTATAAGTTTTTTTATTGTCTCTGCTCTTTCATGTGCACTTATTCCTGTTGTAGTTGTCTTATAGTCGACACTTACTGTAAATGCCGTACCATGAGGATCAGTATTGTGGCTTACCATCGGAACTAAATCCAAGCGTTTCGCCGTTGCTTCAGTGATTGGAGCACATACAAGCCCTCTTCCATGCTTGATCATAAAATTAATTACCTCAGGTGTTGTTTTATCTGCTAAGGCAATAAAATCACCTTCATTCTCTCTATCCTCATCATCACATACTATCACGACATTTCCTTGCATTAATTCATAAATGGCTTCCTCTATTCGATCGAACATTAATACACCGTCCCCTAATAAGCATTGTTTTTGTTCTTTACATATACCCATTCTCTCTTAAAAAGCTTTCAGTAAGGTTTGAAGATTTCGTTTCTTTTTCCTTAACGTTTACGAATTGTTCAATATATTTGGCAAGCATATCACATTCAATGTTTACAATATCCCCAGCTTCCTTATATCCTAATATTGTCTCTGAAAGAGTATGTGGAATAAGTGATATTGTGAAACTTTTATTTGTAGTTCCAAAAATAGTTAAGCTTGTTCCATCCACACAAATTGAGCCCTTTAAAATCATATACTTTCTTAACTCTTCTGTAACCTCAATTTCGTAGTATACAGCATTGGAAACTCTAGTTTTTTTCAAAATAACTCCGACACCATCAACATGTCCAGATACAAAGTGCCCCCCAAATCGACCATTAGCGCCCATAGCTCTCTCTAAATTAACCTTTGAACCCTTTTGTAATGTTTGGAGAGAAGTTGAACGCACTGTCTCAGGCATAACATCTAGACTAAATCTAGCATTTGTGTATGTTGTAACAGTTAAACAAACTCCATTTACGGATATACTATCACCTAGTTTGACATCCCGTAAAACAGTAGAAGCTTGAATTGATAATTCAATTGTTTCGCCTTTTTGAACAATTCGATCAACTGTACCTATCTCCTCAATTATTCCTGTGAACAAATAATCACCTCTTCCATACCATCTGGAACTGCTACAATTTTTAGATCTTCTCCCATTAGTTCTATTGATTTAAATGAAAGTTGGACTGCCTCATCCATTAAATCAATTCCTTCTCCTCCTATGAAACCAGGAGCAAGATTACCACCGATTAATTTCGGTGCAATATAAGAAACGACTTGATTAAATTTTTTCTCTTTCATAAAACTTCCATTAACTTCAGAACCACCTTCAACTAATAAAGAGGTGATACCAAGTTCTCCTAGCTTAGCTAACACACTTTTAATCTGAATCGATTTCTGTTCTAATTTAATTATTTTAATCCCTTTAGAGACAAACGGTAGCATTTCAGCTTTTGAAACTGATTCACTTACTACTATCCAAGTATCTGCCTTTTTGTCATTGACAATTTCAGCTTGCAAAGGAGTCCTTAATTGATTATCTAATACGATTCTAACCGGATTAAAGCCGTCACCACCTGACAGTCGAGTTGTCAAACTGGGATCGTCCTTAATC
Organism: Bacillus sp. (in: firmicutes); assembly: GCA_041611945.1. GTDB lineage: Bacteria > Bacillota > Bacilli > Bacillales > SA4 > Bacillus_BS. The sequence goes on along the minus strand of JBFILZ010000002.1, from coordinate 10,446 downwards.
ACTGTATTCACTCCCACTAATATCGCATCATGAATATGTCGATATTTGTGGACATCCTCTCTTGCCAAAGCACCGGTAATCCACTTACTACTCCCAGTCCTCGATGCTGTTTTCCCATCAAATGTTAGAGCTGTTTTTAATGTGACATATGGTGTTTTGGTAGCGATGAAATGAAAAAACATTTCATAAAGTTGGCCAGCTTCTGCTTTTAAAAGCCCAACTTCTACTTCAATTCCAGCTGATCGTAACTTGGAGATTCCTTTGCCTGCAACTAAAGGATTAGGATCAGTAGTTGCAATCACAACCCTTTTCACCTTTTCCTTTATCAGGAGATCAGCGCAAGGAGGGGTTTTCCCATAATGGCTACACGGTTCTAAAGTAACATATACAGTGGAATTTTCCGCTTTCTCTCCTGCCATTTTTATCGCCTGCACTTCGGCATGCTCTTCACCAGCTTTTAAATGAGCACCTAAACCAATAATTCTTCCATCTTTTACAATGACAGAACCTACTGGAGGATTTGGACTCGTTTGACCCTTTACACTTTTAGCAAGTTCTAATGCCATTCTCATGTAATCAATATCTATCATTCCAGTACCCCCTATACTAAAAACAAAAAAATTAGGCTATAAAAATGAACAACAAAAAAGGGAGTTTTGCTTTTATTTGATTAGTGTTATTGACCTCCTAGATTAGTAGGTGGCACTTTATGATATCCTAACAAATAAAAAACCTTAGGAAAAAAGTCCTAAGGGGGCGGTAGTATGTACTTTACATATAATATAAGGAAAATCTGTCTTTTTTCAAATGCTTTTATAAGAGCAAATCAAATATCCATATTTTCCTTACTATTTAAGGAAATATGGGCATACAGACAGTATTTGTTCTTGTGTTAAAAGAACAATCTTATTATATGTGCTCATACATCCTTCTCCCATCCAGACTATACTGTCGGCTTTGGATTTTCACCAAATCAGCAATTTCAAGTAAATAAAAAAGCTCACGGGCTCTGAATAACTTAGATTCAACACCGCCGGTAGGGAATTTCACCCTGCCCCGAAGGAAATATATTAAGCATATTATTTTTTCCATTATACCATAAAGTGAGTGTTTTATGTCCAGTATGGATATTTTTACTGTTTACAAAAAGATTATTAAAATTCCATTTTTTATTTTTTTATGCTCTGATAAACTTTGATGTTTTCAGCTGCAGGATGCTCGCTTTCCGCGGGGAGGGCGGTGAGAATCCTCGAAAAAGTTATCCAGCCTTCTTTGCGAGGTTAGGAGGAAGGTTTTTTTCACTATAGTGAAAAAAACCATTTCGTACACAACTGAGATCAAACAAAATGTTTAATAGAAAAAAAGAAGCCCTAATGGACTTCTTTTACTGATTTGCTACCCCTGTTGGACCTACTTGACGTATGGTTTCTTTGCCTTTACTTGCTTTCTCATTAACAAGTGCTTTTTGATCTACTTCCTTTGATGCCTTTTCATTTCGTTTGACCATACGAATATCTCTCCTCATTGTTTGATTCTTATTTAGTTTGTACTAAAAATACATAATTAAATACGTTGAATTTTTTATTTAGGAAAAAAAATGTTATGATATTAATTGGTTTCTACATTCTAGTTAATAAGGAGATGTTTTAATTGACAAAAAAAGGTAATATATTAATGCAAAATGGCGAAAAAATCGAGTTCGAATTATATCCTAATGAAGCTCCGAACACAGTTGCTAACTTTGAAAAATTAGCTACTGAAGGTTTTTATAATGGTGTTTCTTTCCACAGAGTAATCCCTGGATTTGTAAGCCAAGGTGGAGACCCTACTGGAACAGGTGCAGGTGGACCTGGGTACTCAATTGACTGTGAAACAGAAGGAAATCCTCATAAGCATGAAGCGGGAAGTTTTTCAATGGCACATGCAGGTAAGAATACTGGTGGAAGCCAATTTTTCATTGTACACGAGCCTCAACCCCATTTAAATGGCGTACATACTGTTTTCGGAAAAGTTACTTCTGGTCTTGAAACAGCTAAAGCAATGAAAAACGGAGACATAATGGAAAAAGTCGAGGTTTTTGACGCTTAATTTTTTGGATCTACCACGTTTAACAAAGTGATTTTTATTAAAATCGCTCTGGGAATAGCTATTGATTTAAGTTGTAGGATGCTTTCTTTGCGCAGAGCAGGTGAAGAGACAACTCGTCACTTGTCCTTTCGGTGCTCACAGCTCTTACTTCATTCAACTTCGTTTGAAAAAATCAACAGGGAGCTTTAAACAAAGCCTAAAAAATAAAAATTTTTAATTGAAAGGTCCTTACTTAATTTTAGTAAGGATCTTTTTACACTATACTTTTTAGTAGTAAATACTTCCTATTTTTAAATATTAGGCTACCCTAAAAATAAGGGGATCTTCGTTCCAGACCACTCGCTTTCCGTGGGGCGGGCGGAGTCTCGCACCTTCCACTTCAATCAACATCGTTTGAAAAATCAACATTGAGCTTTAACAGAGCCAAATGTTAAGGTGAATTTCGATTATGTTCTTGTAATCTATTTGTAAATACTATATAAGATAGATATATATAGTATTTTAAAGGAGAGATTTTCTTGAAAAAACATTTTTTACTATTACTTACAATTCTTTCACTATTAACACTACCTATCCATACACTAGCAGATGCTGCGGTAGGCGATACTATTATCACATTAGGAGAAAACTTAACAGAAGAACAAAAAAAATCCATTTTAACTGAAATGAAAGCACCAGAAGATGCTCAAATCATTTATGTGAAAAATGAAGAAGAACATAAATATTTAGGTGAATTTATTCCAAAAGGAAAGATTGGTTCAAAGGCTATCTCATCTTCCATTATTACAATTACAGAAGCAGATAGTGGCCTTGTTGTTGAAACAACAAAAAACATTACGTTTATTACAGAAGACATGTTCACAAATGCTCTTATAACAGCAGGAGTAAAGGATGCAACTATTTATGTGACAGCACCGTATGAAGTCTCAGGAACCGCTGCATTAACTGGATTAATTAAAGCATATGAATTATCTTCAGATCAGGTCATAACGGAAGATGTTAAGAAGGTTGCCAACGAAGAAATGATTAAAACCGCACAACTAGGTGAAAAGCTTGGTCCAAAAGAAGCGGCAGCACTAATGGCACGGATTAAGGAAGAACTTGCGAAGAACACTCCTAAAACAGATGCTGAACTAAGAACTATTATTGAAGCAGCAGCAGTAGAGATAGGAGTAACATTGTCAGACGAAGATATTAATAGCCTTATCGCATTATTTAATAAAATGAAAGAGTTAAACATTGATTGGAATCAAGTTGGTGAACAATTAAACATCGCAAAAGAAAAACTTACAACCTTCCTTCAATCAGAAGAAGGACAAAGTTTCTTAACGAAACTGCAAGAATTCTTAGTAAGCGTAATTGAAGCGATAAAATCTTTATTTAAATAAAGTATTCTTTACTTTTGAATTACTCAAATTCTAGAGTACTCCATTTCACACACACACACTTCTTTCCTATCATTTATTTCTAAATTTGGACTGTAGGATTCTGAATTAAACTTTTGTTAAATAACTTCACAATTAATAAAAAGGCTACCCTGAAAATAAGGGGATCTTCGTTCCAGAACACTCGCTTTCCGTGGGGCGGGCGGAGTCGCGCGTCCTTCCCTTCAATCAACTTTGTTTAAATAATCCACATGGAGCTTTAACAGAGCCAATAAAAAAAGAGCCCATTAGGCTCTTATTTTTGTTTCATTACTTGCTTTAAAGGGATATCCTGTTTAATCAAATCCTCATAACTTTCTCTCTTTACTACTAACTCGACATTTCCGTCTTCTACAAAGACAACAGCCGGTCTTGGAATCCTGTTGTAATTACTTGCCATTGAATAACCATATGCACCTGTACAAAAAACAGCAAGAAGATCCTCTGAGGTGCTCTTTGGAAGCGCCAAATCCCAAATCAGCATATCTCCTGATTCACAGCATTTTCCAGCAATTGATACAACCTCTTCCTTACTATCATTTACTCGGTTTGCTAAGACAGCTTCATACTTTGCTTCATACAAGGCTGGTCGGATATTATCACTCATTCCACCATCAACAGCAACATACTGGCGAACATTAGGCACTTCTTTTCTTGATCCTACTGAGTATAAGGTTGTTCCAGCATCACCAACTAGAGACCTCCCTGGTTCGATCCAAATCTCTGGCATTTCGATTTCCAATTCTTTCACTTTACCTTTTACAGCTTCAACAATCTCTATTACATATTGTGACACAGGTAGTGGATCATCATCCTCTGTATATCGAATTCCAAATCCACCACCTAAATTAACCACTTTTGGTACAAATAGAAGCTGTTGTTTCCAAGATTTGATTTTTTCAAAAAGCTTTTCTGCTGCCATAACAAAGCCTGTTGTTTCAAATATCTGTGATCCTATATGAGAATGAACACCAAGTAATTCAATATGTTCAAACGTTTTTATTAACTTTATTGCTTCATCAGCTTGCCCACTTTGCAAGTCAAACCCAAACTTGGAATCCTCTTGACCTGTTAAAATATAGTCATGTGTATGTGCTTCAATTCCTGGAGTGACACGGATAAGAATTTGAGTTTTTTTGTTAAGCTTACTACAGATTTCTTCTAGAAGATTTAATTCATAAAAGTTATCAACAACAAAGCATCCTATTCCAGCATTTAATCCCATTTCAATTTCATACTTACTTTTATTATTTCCATGAAAATGAATGCGTTCTACCGGAAATCCAGCAACCATGGCAGTATACAATTCTCCACCTGAGACAACATCAAGGCTAAGACCTTCTTCCTCGATTAATTGAAACATCGCGATAGATGAGAAGGCCTTACTTGCATAGGCAACCTGTGCTTTAATATTTAATTGTTGGAAAGTTTTTTGAAAACCACGAGCACGATCTTTTATTAATGCGACATCGTATACATATAAAGGTGTTGAGTATTCTTTTGCTAGGGTAACTGTATCTACCCCGCCAATTTGTAAGTGTCCCTTTTCATTTACACTACTTGTGCCATGTAAAAACATAAATCTTCTCCTCGTTCCTTCGAAATAATCTAAAAAAACAGTTAATAGGCTTATTGCTATTAACTGGGTATCGGCTATTTTATTCGGCTGTTAGTACAAACTTACCACATATTCTACTCTTCATGCAATAAGGAAACAGTCTATCTTTTTCTATTTTGAGGATGCACTATACTTGGTCGAAGTTTTGATCCAGGAACAGAAGATCTAATAATAATTTTCAGGAATCCCATTGGATCAAATGGTAAAAATGGCCATAAATATGGAGTATTTAGAGATTTTATATTCGCAAGAAACAGGATAAAAATGGTTACTCCTATAATGAGACCTGGAACATGGAACATCGCCACTAGTATTAGAATAATCAATCGAGCAATTTTATTAGCTATGCTTAATTCGTAACTTGGAGTAGCAAAAGTTCCAATAGCAGCAACCGCTACATAAAGGATCACTTCTGGAACAAATAAACCAACATCAATTGCAATTTGACCTATTAATGCTGCTGCAATTAAACCCATGGCTGTTGATAATGGTGTTGGGGTATGAATGGCTGCCATCCTTAAAAATTCAATACCAATATCAGCTAAGAAAATTTGAACAACAATCGGAATGTTAGTTATTTCACTTGGTCCTATAAAACTTAAGGTCTCTGGTAAAAGCTGAGGCTCTAATACGAATAAAAACCAAAGAGGTAATAAGAATAAGGACGCTGCAATACCAATGAATCGTACCCACCTAACAAACGTTCCGATTGCCGGAGCCTGTCGATATTCCTCTGCATGTTGAACATGATGAAAAAATGTGGATGGTGTGATAATAACGCTTGGAGAAGTATCTACTAAAATTAATACATGACCTTCCAATATATGTGAGGCTGCTACATCTGGTCTTTCTGTATATCGTACTAATGGAAATGGGTTAAAACCTTGATTAACAATAAATTCTTCTACCGTCTTATCTGCCATAGTTAGACCATCGGTATCAATGCTTTTCACTTCTTTTTTTATCTTTTCTATCAGCCCGGGATCTGCTACATCCTCTAAATAGGCGATACAAACATCGGTTTTTGATCTCTCTCCGACTTGCATGATAATATGTCTTAATCGCTCATCACGTATTCTTCTTCTTATTAAAGCAGTATTAACGATAATATTCTCAGTGAATCCATCTCTTGAACCTCGAATAACTTTTTCTGTATCAGGTTCTTGGGGAGCTCTGCCAGGATAACTCCTGACATCAACAACAATACCCTCGTCCTCACCTTCAATGAGGAAAACAACTAATCCGGACAGGACTTGATCTACTACTTCATCTAGATTTTTTACTTTAGTTACCTGTTGATGGTTTATCCTGTTTTGTAATATTTCTATTACATTACCCTTCCCTTTTTCTTTTTCATTTAGATTGACTACTTCTCTTAAAATAGCCGTGATAAACTCGGTATCGCACAGTCCATTCGTAAACAGTAAGTAAATATTTGTATTTAAAATTTTAAATTTTCGAATACCAACATCAAAACTTGAACCAAAACCCACACGTTCCTTCAGAAATCGTTCGTTTTCTGCCAGATTTGGTGAGATTGGTTGCTTTTTAGTTCCTTGATCTGTCATGATATCCACTTCTTTCTAAAATGATATTCACAGCCTTCAATGTTATCGGACACCCTTTTTTTAAGTCATCTTTTCCAGCCATTTTTCCAATATCTCCAATACCAACTATCACTGGAACATTTAATTGATCTAAACAATAAACTGTATCTCCATTTATTCTTCCAATTTCAAGCTCTTGTAGTCCAAATTTATCAATGCCAAACTCTGTTAATTCACCATAGCGATCAATACAAACATCTATCTTCGTCCACTCTATTTTGTGAGAATTTGACGCTACCGCTATTACACCTAACACATCGATTTGTTTATGATTAGCCACATACAAGAGTGCTCGTTCCCCTGCTCCTTCCCCTATATATCCACAATCATCAAATAAAACTAGAACAGGATCATACGGAGTTTTTAATATTAGGTTTACGATAGCTTTTCCAGATAGTAATGAAGGATTTCCTTGTGATTGTGAAATACACCTTCCGCCAATATGCCTCGCAGCATATTTGACAGCTCTTAATGCATATTCATCACCATCCGTTACTAAAATAACGCTCCTCTGTTTCTTCATAAATATTATCCTTTCGGTTTGAAGAATAGTGCTACAAGAAAAGCAAATAGAATAGCTGATGATATTCCAGCAGATGTCAGTTCAAATATTCCCATTCCAATACCTATAAACCCTTGTTCTTCTGCTTTTGCCATTGCTCCATGCAGTAAAGAGTGCCCGAAGCTAGTAATTGGAACAGTTGCCCCTGCACCTGCAAATTCAATTAGTTTGTCATATAAACCAAACCCATCTAGAATTGCTCCTACAACTACAAAGGTACTCATAACATGAGCAGGGGTTAATTTCGCAAAATCCAATAAAATTTGACCAATAATACATATAAAACCACCAACGACAAAGGCAATGAGATACTCCATCAAGTCTCACCATCTTGAACTGACTCGAATACAACTCCGTGAGCGATGGTTGGTATCGTTTCTTTCTGCTGAATCATCACTGGGCTAAGTAATGCACCTGTTGCAACTACTAATATCCGTTTATATTTCTTATCTTTTAATTGTTTTAACAAAAATGCATAAGTGACTACAGCAGAACAGGCACAGCCACTTCCACCTGCAAAAACTTCCTGCTCTGGACTGAAAATCAATAAGCCACAATCATTATGAACACCCGAAATATCAATGTCTTCTTCTAGAAGTAATTCTCTCGTAATAGGAGCTCCGACTGTTGATAAGTCTCCTGTTACTATAAGATCATAATCTTCTGGCGTCCTATTTAAATCTTTCAAATGCTGACTAATTGTTGCTGCTGCTGCAGGTGCCATCGCCGAACCCATATCATAGGGGTCTCTCACTCCATAATCGACCACTTTTCCAATGGTAGCACTCGTAATTCGAATTGGACTTAACTCATTACTTATAAGAATGGATCCAGCTCCCGTAACTGTAAATGTTGCTGTATCAGGCTTCTGACCACCATATTCTGTTGGGTATCGAAATTGCCTCTCTGCTGTAGCATTATGGCTACTAGTTGAAGCCAATATAGTATTGGCGAACCCTCCATCTACTAACGCTGAACCTACAGCCACTGTTTCCATTGAGGTTGAACAAGCACCGAACATACACAAGAAAGGAATCTGATGCATTCTAGCTACATAATTCGATGTAATATTTTGATTCAATAAATCTCCAGCTAAAAATAAATCAATCTCTTTCACTGTTTTATTAACTTTTCTTAGGCATGCATCTATAGATTGAGACATTAAATGTCGTTCAGCTAACTCCCAATTATCTTGATTACAATATAAGTCCTTATGAGTCTCATCAAAATATTTTCCTAAAGGTCCCTCGGCTTCTTTTGGTCCAACTGCTGTACCTACAGATGAAACGTACAACTTTTTTTGAAAGACCCATGTTTGACTTCCAATAAGTCCCATGATTACCCTCCCAACAATCGATTAATATAGCCATAGCCTCTTTAAGTTACTAGGAAATTAATAGAAATCGTATGACTCCAACGATATAGGCAGCAACAACTCCAAATACGATAATGCTGCCACCTAGTTTGAACATATTGGCAGCAATTCCTAGTACTATTCCCTCACTCCTATGCTCTAAAGCTGCACTTGTCAAAGAATTTGCAAAGCCAGTTACAGGAACTGCTGAACCAGCTCCTGCAAATTGACCGATTTTATCATAAACCCCCATACCTGTAAGAACTGAGGAAAGAAGAATTAATGTCGCTACTGTAGGATTTCCAGCTGTTTTTTCTGTAAATGAAAAAACTGATATAAAAAAATTTTGAATGCCTTGTCCCATTGCACAAATTACTCCCCCCACTAAAAAGGCCTTAATACAATTCGAGATATAAGGTTTTTTGGGCTGAAATGCTTTAATTTCATTCAGATAATCTTTTTTCATTTTCGATTCTTTACTCATGAACAAAACTCCTCTCTACAAATCAACAAAGTAAACCCATTGAAAAATGGAACCAAAAACCTTACCCAAAACAATAGCCATTAATAGGATTAGTATTTTTTCGAAAACGCCAATTCGTTTCGATAGAATAGGAAGAACATTTAGAACCTCTGTTAATGCTGCTGCCAACATGCCAATAAAGACACCACACAATAACCCAATCGGAATTAGCAGAAATTCGCTGACTCCGAAGCTATAATCCCTTAAGCTTAGTAAACCACCTGTTATAGCTCCGAGTACAATTCCCCATTCATAGGCCTGGATGTATGATACCGTCTTAGTTAGTTGAGTAAGTCTAGGAATTATTCCTAATACTGTTAAAAAAGCTACAAAACCTGCTCCTACTGCAAGACCACCTGCAACACCTATAAACATGACAATGAACGGTTTAATGATCATTTATTTTCTTTATACTTTCTTTGTTTTCCTTTAACATAACGTACCGATCTAAATCTTGTTGATAATTAAACATCTCAACCTCTAGCGGACTTGGCTCTTCATTTATACGCTTTCGAAATAGATGATTAAAAAACAACACCATACCAAGTCCAAGGCCAATTGAATATGGAATTTGTAGCAAAAGAGGTTTTTCTGCTTTATTTCCGGTAATAATGAAGTAGATTCTTTGATGTACCTCTCTCATACTAACGTCCTCATGGAAATTCATTACAGCTAAGGCAGCTCCTATAAAAAGTAATAACCAAACACCTACAAAATAAATCGGAGAAAAATTCCGCTTCTTATATTCTATTTCTACAATCGTCTGATTTGATCCCATAGCCTGTATGTCGATACCTGGTAATAGAATCCTTATCTGGTTAATAACAGTCATGACATCAATAACGACAAAGTTTTTATCACTCATGTTAATATTGTAGATAATCTTTTCATTTACTAGCTTCATGTTGTCTTCCCTTGCAATTATCTGAGCAATTTCGCCTATGGTGACTGTATGATTTTGCTTAACTTTAATCTTGTGACGCATGCGTAAGTACATAGTTTCTTCCACCAGAATCACATCCTACACAAGAATTTCCTTGTAGAAGTAGTATGCATGTTACTCCTGACTCTAATTCTTCTTACTTAAAACACCAATAATTACCACGATACCAATTTCACTAGACATTATTTTTAATTTTTGGCTCTGTTAAAGCTCAATGTTGAATTTTCAAACGTAGTTGATTGAAGTGGAAGGATGCGCGACTCCTCGAAAATGCGTACGCATTTCCTTCGTGCGGTGAGAACTCATGGAAGCTTATTCAAAGTCCTG
>JBFILZ010000001.1:0-123623 GCA_041611945.1 Bacillus sp. (in: firmicutes) | reverse complement strand
TCTTTATCAGTGATCGAAGTGGAAGAACGCGAGACTCCTCGAAAATACTCCCGCATTTCCTTCGTGCGGTGAAAATTCATGGAAGCCTATTCAAAGTCCAGCGGGAGCAGCGGGACAGGTGAGACCTGAAGGCGCTATCGCCGAGGGGCTCACCGAGGGGCTCACCGCCCGCCCCACGGAAAGCGAGTGTTCTGGAACGAAGATCCCCTTATTTTCAGGGTAGCCTTATTTTTTAAGATTCAATAATTTGTAATCGACTAAATAGAAATACTCCTTTGTCCCAGTAACCATAACATTTGATTTCCATTCCTTCTTTTACCTCAAAAGGGAGAAATGACGTAGTGATGGGCGTTTTATTAATAGCTTTTATCAACTTTCGGTTGTACTGGATAATAATAGTAGTTTTTGAAATAGAATGCCTTCCAACAAATTTTTCATTTTTAGTATTTAATTGAATAATTTTCCCAGTAATACAGGCTTCTTCTTTAAATTTATTTAGGTTTTGCCACTCTCTAATTCCTTTTTTATTCTCTAATAGTCTTAAATAAAGGAAATAAAGAAATAGTACGGGAATGACTAGTGCTGCGACCATCACTTACTCTTTCTTGGTATAATGAAAAAACTAGCAGATGAGTGGGCAATTAATTTCCCATCATCACGAAAAACTTTCCCTTCACACACTACAGTCTTAGAGCCTTTATGAATTATAGAAGCAATGCATTTAAATTCACTTCCAGTACCAGGTGCTACATAGTTGATTTTCATTTCAGAGGTAACAGCAGCTGCATCTACAGGAATTAAGCGATGTACCAATGTACCCATAGTAGAGTCCAAAAGCGTAGCAGTAATGCCTCCGTGAACGATATCAAGTGCATTTTGAATGATTACACTATTTGGAATGGTCATCTCAAAAGTTTGCTCAACTTCATTGAACTTGCTAGTAGCCTTTAATAACCCACCTAAATATGAACCGTTTTCACCTTGTTGCTTTCGAAGCAATCCATCTAAAATATAAGTAAGAGCTTGCTTTTCATCGATAGTCGATTCTTTCAAATAACCTTTTATTTGATTTTGGATTTGGTTTTGTATGTCATTCATCTAAGTGTACTCCTTCTAACTAAATAATTTATATCAACCGTTATTTTAACATATCCTCATAATTGTTCCACTAAAATGGGCGAACCTTCTTTAGTTCTTTTCCTTACAATAATGTAGGCAATTGTATAAATTCAGCGATAAACAGAGGTGAATATTAGATGAGCAAGAAGACATTACATCCATCTATTCAAAAGTTTAAAGAATTTGTCAAGGATCATCCGAAGTTAATAAATGAAGTCAAAGAAGAGAAGAGAACTTGGCAAGAGATATACGAAGATTGGTGCTTACTTGGGGAGAAAGATGAAATTTGGCACAAATATAAAGAGGGATTTGAATCAAAACTAGAAAAACCTGAAAAACCGGAAAAACCTGATTTTATGTCAACGATCATTTCAGCAATGAAAGGAATGGATATAAACCAAGTACAGCAACATATATCTACATTTGGTGAAGCAATAACAAGCATTCAACAATTAATTGGAGATTTAAAGGGTTCAAATCAGCAAGCAACTAGTACTAGCCAACATACACATCCTTTTAACTTTAATAAAGATTGACGGTGAACAACACAATGAGACCAGATATAATAAAAATTGTCCGATCAAATGAAACCTATAAAAAATATTTACGTGAGCAACCATATTGGTACCGGAAGCTTTCAAGGGACCCTGCAAGTATAAGAGAATTTGATTTGAATTCAAAGGACTATTTTAAGCAAACGATTCCACATAAAGTAGCAAGTCTATCAGAAAAGCTACAGATGGCATCAATGATGGTAGGAATGTTTCAAGTAATGAGAGAAAATGATTAAAGCATATTTTCATTGAAAATATGCTTGTTTTTTGTGTATATTCAGCTTTTCTTGCTAACAATAGAAGAGAAGGAGTGAACATTACATGAAAAATATACTGGGTTTATTGATTCTATTATTCGCCACTGCATGTGGAACGAATGATCCCAAAGCACCCGAAGCTTCCATCACACCCGTGGAACAATTAAATCATAAGTTTGAAGCCGTTGAAGTGAGTACTCCCATTAATAAGAACAACGTAACGGTGCGTCATACGGTTAAAGGTAATGATGTATATGTTGAAGTGATAGTTCCTGGTTTTAAATTTGCTTCAGAAGGTAAAAAGCGTAATGTAATTGGTGAAGGATTTATAAAGTTGTCTCTAAATGGGGTAAAGATAGACGAAATTCATCAGGCGGCTTTTATCGTGAAAGGTCTGCCTACTGGTCGTCATTTGATAAAGGTAGAACTTGTTAATAATGATTCAACTAGCTATGGATTTAAGGAAGAAATTGCAGTTAGCATTCCCTAAGTAGTATTATCACACTTAATAATGGGCTACCCTGAAAATAAGGGGATCTTCGTTCCAGAACACTCGCTTTCCGTGGGGCGGGCGGTGAGCCCCTCGGCGATAGCGCCTTCAGGTCTCACCTGTCCCGCTGCTCCCGCTGGACTTTGAATATGCTTCCATGAATTCTCACCGCACGGAGGAAATGCGGGAGTATTTTCGAGGAGTCTCGCGTTCTTCCACTTCGATCACTGCTAAAGAGATATATTGCTTATTTTCATACCTCATGGTGCAAAATTGTTTTGCATGAAGGTCTCTGTTAAAGCTACTTGTTTAACAGAGCCTATTAATTAAATGTTTATTCGCAACTATCCAAAAGTGATAAAGGAAATACATACGTAGGATACCTTTGTAAAATAAGTTAAATTATCAGATTTACTCCTGCTTTTTGCTCTATCTATTTTGCCAAGTATTAATGGTTTTCTAGTTTCCATTATTCATGGTATGATGTATTAAGGAGGTGTCGCTATTGCTGGCAACTTTAGAACGAGTTGAACTAATAGAACAGGCAGAAAGATTAGCAGACATGATTGTACAATCAGAAGTATCAGATAATTATCGTCAATGTTTAAATATACTAAATAAAGATCAAGACGCTCAACATCTCATTAAGAGATTTGTTATCATAAAGGACCGTTTTGAAGAAGTACAACGTTTTGGCAAATACCATCCTGATTATAAAGAAGTTACGATGGAAATCCGTTACTTGAAAAGAGAAGTAGATTTGCATCCAACAATCATGGCTTTTAAAAAAGCCGAAAAGCAACTACAAGAGCTACTAGATGAAATAAGTGTAATGATTGGTCAGGCGGTTTCTCAATATATTAAAGTTCCGACTGGTAATCCATTCTTTGATCAGAAGTCCTGTAGTAGTGGAAGTAGTGCGGGTGGCTGTGGTTCAGGTGGAAGCTGTGGCTGTAAATAACCGAGAGGAATTAATTCTCACGGTTATTTTTTTTTTAATCTTATGCAATCTATACAAAGATTTCCACAGCAAAACATTTTTTCTTGTGGAACATAAAAGCGATGACGGTATACATAAAGATTTCTTTCGTCCCTTACATAGATAGTTTCTGAGTGTAGTCTTTTACCCTTCATAGAGAATGAAGAGGAATTTTTGATTATTTGCTCGAGGTATGTAACATCTGTATTTTGTTTACATTCTAGATAAAGAAAAGGAGTTCCTGAATATACTTGTTTTGTTGCACTAATAATAGTTGATTGTTTCTTTAGCTGGCCAAGAAAAATAATCCAAATTTCGTCTAGATCCATAGGTAATCTCCTTTTTGTAAATTGCAAATGGACTTAAAATTGGTTAAGTTCTATTGCTTGTCAAACCGATTACTGATAGACTAGAAATTGACAAGAATGTTGTTAAAAGGGGAAAAATATGATGTTTGAAAAGCGTCAAGGCGTAATTATATGGTTACATCATTTAAAACAAATTAAGAATCTTCGTCGTTTTGGAAATATTCATTATGTTTCTAAGCGATTGAAATATTGTGTACTTTATTGTGGGTTAGAGGAAACAGAACAAGTGATTAAGAAACTTCAAGTACTTCCATTTGTTAAATCAGTAGAACCTTCTTTTAAACCTTTCTTAAAAACAGAGTTTGAGAACAAGAGACCAGATAAAGCGAAGGAATATGATTATAAAATTGGAATTTGATAAAATGCCGCTCCTTTAGGAGGGCATTTTTTGTTTGACCTAATCATCTTACACTTTGGGTTGGGATATTCGAAAGAATAACCTATCAGTAATGAAATATGGTTTAAGTCAATATCCATATTTGATCAATATTGTGGTAGAAGCCTCCTGAAGGAAATCTGGCATGTAATGGGTAGACTTACCCAAGGGCAAAGTGTAAAGGAGGTGCTTTGCTTCATGATTGTGTAAAGATAACCATCGCCTCTTGTCCTAGCGGAACTCGAGTACTGAAAGCGAGAAAACTCCAAATTGCGTTATACAGCTTTAATAATTAATCAAGACAATGGAGGTATGACGTGATGAAGTCTAAGAATTCCAATTACATATTGATAGTAAAGTGCTTTTTCTGAGAAAGATGAAGATGGTTTGATTTCAAACCTGATTATTGGTGCATTAATTTCCTCACTAACAGATTCAAAAAGAGACAGCCGGCGACTAGGCTTATCTTCTACAAATGGTATACCTTCTCTACAAATATAGATTGGTTGGAAATTTCCGATCTCTGCTGATTTTAAGACGACAGCAAGTGATATTACTTTTTTTTCGTTAATCTTTGAATGTAAGACAAGAAAATATTTTACTCTGTGACTATTGGTTTTTGCTATTTCTAATAATTCATATATATCCGTGTATCCATCTCCAAGTTCTATAAATCGTTGTATCATTTTTTCTTCGTCCTTTCTTGAGTTAATTCACGTAAAACTATATTTCTAAGCATACAATGAGTAGTAATAATGAACCATTTACATCATACCATAAAATATTATGAACGTTAGGGGGAGGAGTATGTTAGTCGTTTTTCTAATGTTAGTTACTGGTTTATTGATTTTATATTTTATGGGTATCAGGAAAGAGAATGTTGAAGAAGAATTTAGAAAAGATAAGACGAGTGCATTTATCACAACATGTATTTTAGCTGCATTGACAGTTGAAGGTATCCTTTCAATACATGAAGAAAATGCAATACAAGACTATTCTTTAGAAGAACTAGAACAATTTGTACTAAATGAAAAAGGTGTAACATTTGAGGAATGGGCAGAAATTTGTTATGAGGCTGTCCCGGAATCTTCGCTAACCTTAGACTTTGATGCTTTTCTCTAAATATATTCCCTATTATAATGGTAGAGTACGTAAAAAATCCCTGCAGTCGATATAACTGCAGGGTCCTTCTATTTCCTGATTTATTCAAGAGAAGAAGGCAAAGGGAGAGGAGAAACCGGAGGAAGAACTTATGGGGAAACGTAAGTCTTCTCCGCGGTTGGCAACAACATCACGCAAAGAGATGTTGTTACTACTAAGTATGACCAAACTGTTTTCACCTATACATTTTGGTAACATTTTATTTGGAAATGTTTTTTTATTGCTAAGTATGTTAGGATAATGTTGTTTAAGAATGAAATATTTATATAAAGTAAGGGTAGTGAAATAGATGAGAGTTGTTTCAGGAATATGTAAGGGACATCCTTTAAAAGCCGTACCAGGTCAATCAACAAGACCTACTACAGACAAAGTAAAGGAGTCCATATTTAATATAATTGGTCCTTATTTTGAAGGTGGATTTGGACTAGATTTATTCGGAGGAAGTGGGGGACTTGGGATTGAAGCATTAAGCAGGGGACTTGAAAAGGTCATCTTTGTGGATGTTGATCAGAAAGCAATACATACAATAAAAACAAACGTAGAAGTCTGCGGATTTACAGATCAAGTAGAAATATATCGAAATGATGCTGAAAGAGCAATCAAGGCTTTAATAAAAAGAGAGGTATCTTTTGATCTGATTTTTTTAGATCCACCTTATCATAATCAAAAATTAACAGCGCTAATTTCAATAATTGATGTTAATCATATACTCAAAGACACCGGGAAAATTATTGTCGAGCATGCAAATGAAATTTCGTTACCTGAAAATATAGGGCGTTTTACTCGTAAACGATACGAAAGCTATGGGATTACGGGAATTTCAATTTATGTTTATTAAAATTTAGCTTTGTTAAACATTTTTGTTGATTTCAACTGCAGGATTTTCTCTTTCGGAGTGGCGTGCGGTGAGCCAACTCGGCAATTGAGCCTTCGGTTACTCACACATTCTACTTCTATCAACTTCTTAAAATCAACAGGGAGGTTGAACGGAGCCTAAAATTTAGTGAAAAGGAGATGGGTATTGTTTTGACGAAAATTGCAGTCTGCCCCGGGAGTTTTGATCCTGTTACTCTTGGACATTTAGATATTATTAAAAGAGGAATAAAAGTTTTTGATAAGGTGTATGTTGTAGTATTAAATAATTCTTCGAAGAATCCATTGTTCACGGTTGAAGAAAGGATGGATCTTCTTCGCAAGGTGACCAAGAATTTCCCTAATGTTGTCGTGGATTCTTTTCAAGGGTTATTAATAGATTATGCCAAAAGTAAGAATGCAACAGTTGTTCTAAGAGGTTTAAGAGCTGTTTCTGATTTCGAATATGAAATGCAAATCACATCCATGAATCGTAAACTTAATGAAAACATTGAGACGTTGTTTATGATGACAAACAACCAATATTCCTTTCTGAGCTCTTCAATTGTAAAAGAAGCTGCCAAATACAATGGCAATATCTCAGATCTTGTTCCTGTTGAAGTTGAATCAGCATTAAAGAAAAAATTTGAACCCCCCTTTTCATAATGAAAGGGGGTCTTTGTATGAGGAATTCTCATGCTTTTTCTCACACGGAAATATATACATTATATTTAGATATCATTCATGAAGAGACTTCATCTAGTTTGAAGTTTCTTTGCTAGAAGTGAAACATATATACATAACGAAACAATTGTAATAATTGGCCCTAAAAGAATAAGTTCGTTCCAGATGAAAAACAAGTAATGGCTGGAAGCATCTAGCATATTTTGGACAGGTACTACTTTGGAATTTTGCTCGTAACCCTGAAACTGAACATAAAGTGGTTTCCAAAGTAGGAAAGCAAAAACACAAGCAAACAGACCGTGTAAAATTCTAGCAAAAAAGAACGGACGAAATCGTATATCTGTTTCTGATAAAATACTGGCTACTTGTGCTTGAACAGAAAAACCACAAAAAGCCAATACGAAACTAACAATAATGATTTGTTGAAGTAAAGGTGCATTTGCATCACTTGCCAAATCACTCCCTAGCGTTATTTCAAATAAACCGGAAATTAGAGGGATGCTCAATTCACTGGAAAGTTGAAAAACCCCTAAGATATTTGAAATTAATAGGCTAAATAGATCCGTGATATGTACTAATGACAATAGACGATTTAAGACTGAGAAAAGTATAATAAACCCACCAATCATTAGTAAGGTTTCAATGGAAGAACGTACAGCATTTCCTAGAAGCTTTCCAAGAGGGAGGTTCTCTTTTAAACGCGTTCGATGTAGCACACGAAATGCCTCAAGGATGGAAAAGGGTTTCTGAATGTCGTTGGGCTGTCTCTGTTCATGTGGACCATGAAATCTCATTACAAATCCGACACAAATATTTCCTAGGTAATGAGCAAGAGCTAAAATAATTCCGACTTTTGGATTGTTAAAAAAACCGACAGCAACAGCTCCAAATATAAATAATGGGTTGGATGAATTTGTGAATGAAACTAAGCGTTCAGCCTCTATAGAAGTTAGTTGTTTCTCTTGTCTAAGTCTTGCCGTTAATTTAGCTCCAGCTGGAAAGCCTGAAGCCATGCCCATTGCCCAGACAACCCCCCCGACTCCAGGCACCCTGAAAATTGGTCTCATGATTGGTTCTAAAATTACCCCTATAAAACTCACTACACCGAAACCAATTAGCATTTCTGAAATAATAAAAAAAGGAAGTAGTGAGGGGAAAACAATTTTCCACCACATATTTAGACCATTTAATGATGCATCAAAGGATTCTTTTGGAAATACAATTAAGGCGATGGCCATTAATGTAATTATTGATGCAAGAATGATGGTTTTAGCTCTAGATAAAGTCAAATCGTTGCCTCCCTAGGGTAAAGCTATAAATTACTTTGTACATGGTTAGAATTTCTTCGCATGGTTTAATCTAAGAAGTTGTTTGTCCACATGTAATATCAATATACGTGTATAGGGTAGACATTTAGACCATACAATTTAACAACTAGGACATGAAAAAAAGTAATGGAGGTGATATGCTTGGAACAACCTAAAATTGGTCTAGCTTTAGGATCCGGCGGTGCAAGGGGCTTTGCTCATCTAGGGGTGATTAAGGTACTTAAAGAAAATAATATCCCTATTGATTTTATTGCGGGGAGTAGCATGGGTTCATTAGTAGCAAGTTTTTTTGCGGCTGGTCATGATATGGATCGTTTATATAGATTGGCAATCGCGTTTAAACGCAAGTATTATCTTGATTTCACCGTACCTAAAATGGGATTTATTACAGGAAATCGAGTGAAGGAATTAGTTAAGGTGTTCACTCATGGAAAGAACATTGAGGACCTAGAATTACCAATTGCCATTATTGCGACTGATATAGTTAAAGGAGAGAAAGTTGTCTTTAGAGAAGGTCCTATTTCTGATGCTGTAAGAGCAAGTATCTCAATCCCAGGTATATTTGTACCTCATCAGTTGAATGGGAAGTTATTAGTGGATGGTGGAGTAATTGATCGCGTACCTGTATCAGTTGTACGTGAAATGGGAGCAGATTTAATCATTGCAGTTGATGTCTCGCATGTTAAGAAAAACGAAGAGATTACATCCATTTTCGATGTGATTATGCAAAGTATTGATATTATGCAGGATGAGCTTGTTCGAAATCGAGAAATAGCTTCAGACATTATGATCAGACCACATGTTGAGAATTTTAGCTCTAGAGCATTTACCAATATTGATGAAATAATAAGAATTGGGGAAGAGGAAGCGATATTATCACTTCCTAATATCCTCCAAGTAATTGAAAGTTGGAAGGAGAAACAAGGTGAGTAAGAGAAAGTTAAATTCATATATTATTTTTTTTAGTATTTTAATCAGTGCACTTCTTTTTATTAAATTACCCTTTTATCTGAACCTACCTGGTGAAGCCTATGAATTAGCTCCAATTGTGAAGGTTGAAAATGGAGACCAGTCAATAGGAGAATTTATGATGACAACTGTTGGAGTAAGTAATGGGGAAATAAATTTACTTACCTACCTTTGGGCACAAGTTGCTCCTTACAATGATTTAATACCAGCAAAAGACATGAGACCAGAGGGCGAGACAGACAAAGAATATGTATATCGCCAATTGTACATGATGGATATGTCTCAAAATGTAGCCATAGCGGTTGCCTACGAAAAAGCAGGCAAACATATTGAATATGAATACAATGGTGTGTTTGTAATGAAGATTGTCTCAGGCATGGATGCTGTGAATAAACTTGAGGTCGGGGATCGGATTTACCAAGTAAATGGAAGTGAACTTAAGAGCTCTGAACAATTTATTGAAAGTGTTGCAAATTTGAATGAAGGAGATGAAATAGAATTATCAATTGATCGAAATGGGGAATTATTAATTGAAAAAGTAAAGTTAACTCCTTTCCCAGAAAATAAAACTAAATATGGAGTAGGAATTTCGTTAGTTACAGACAGGAAAATTATGGTCGACCCCAAAATAAATATTGAATCAGCAACAATAGGGGGACCATCGGCTGGCTTAATGTTCACATTAGAAATACTTAATCAATTAACCAGCGGAGACTTAACTAGTGGTTATAAAATTGCAGGTACAGGAACCATGACTTACGAAGGAAATGTTGGACCAATAGGCGGAATTACTTACAAAATAGTTGCTGCTGACAGAGCAGGAGCTGATTATTTTCTTGCGCCAAGTGCTAATTCAAATTATTTGGATGCACAAAAAGCTGCCTTGGAATTAGGAACGGATATGAGAGTCATTCCTATTGATACAATTGAAGATGCAATCCAGTTTCTTCAAACACTTCAATAAACAAGGAAGAACCAAACTATGGTTCTTCCTTGTTTATTATTATTTACATTAATAACTTTCTTAGTTGCTAGTCAATTTGTATAGGGGGAGTAGAATATTCTAGTTGTAGCCACTTAGACCGAGCAGGTTCTGGAAGAATCAAACCATAGACTTGAGAAGCTTTGATGTCTAATTCAAGCATCTTATCAGAATATTGACCCAGTTTTGAAATCAAAGGCAATGTAAACTTCTTTTTATTTTGTTGCAAGTAGGACCGACCAGCTTGACTCATTCCTAATAGTCTTATGTACGAAGCTTTATTTTCTTTTGTAAGAGACTTCATAGTTTCTTTATTTGTATTTGTTAATATATGTGTGCAAACTCTTTGGAGTCTAGTCCATGTATATCTTTTTGTTTTTATTCTCTCCATAAATTCATTAAAGGAATGAGATTCTTTAATCATCGAGATAAAACGGTGTTCCAGTCCTTCTTCAACTTCATAAATGGCTCTTAATTCTTCAGGAGAAGTAGTCAATACTTTGTATTTCAGTAGATGAAAATAGTCTTCCCATTGATGAAATTGTCCATAATCTGATTTGTATTCATTAAGGCAAGACAAAGCGATATCAGGTAAAAATGATTGTACTTCATTAAGAGATTTACCATTAAAAAGAGCTTTTCGAATGCTTGTTGCACTAGCTATTGTTGGAGATTGAAAATATTCGTCATGGTAGTTCGATCCTGTTCTTAGGATAGTCTTTGGTAATATTTTTGCTTGTTGGTCTTGGATGGCTTTTACATAATGGAATCCGAGAATATTGTTCGGTTGACTTAGATCGACGACATCATCAGTAAGAGAAAGTGCTTGAAATGCTTTGGAAGCAGATTTTGGATAGCTATTACCTTCTTGGACAAAGGAATGAAGGTAACGATTAAATTCTTCTTTATTATCATTCATTACATTAACAGTACGTATAAACGAGTCAAGGTCCCCTGATTCACTTCCGAAACAAACTTCACTTACTCCAAGTCCTTCTAGAATAGAAATAGACCCATTCGCAAATAATTCTGCTTTTTGGGTAGAAAAGGCATAAGGCAACTCGATGACTAAATCGACTCCAGCTTGCAGAGCCATCTTTGTCCGTGCCCATTTGGAAACCAGGGCAGGTTCACCTCTCTGTAAGAAGAATCCACTCATTACAGCCACTACACAATCAGAATTAGATTTTTTTTTGCTTTGCTCTAAATGGTAGAGATGCCCATTGTGAAATGGATTATATTCAACAATCACTCCTGTAGCTTTCATTAATAAACTCCCTCCTCCGAAACATTTAGTTGAAAAATGATAAGGATTGGCATATTAAATAAAATCATGTTAAAGTATGTAATGTACATTTAATTAAATTTCTTATATTAACAACTATACTGTAAAGAAAAAATATTGACAATTATATTATACAAAGCTATAATTACTTTTGTTGCCTTGAGGTGATTAGTTATGAAATGGCATGTACATCAGTTAAACAAGTATCAGCATAAGCCATTTGCCATTGATGAAATGGTTGATGTAAAGGATCTGAAAAAGAGTAATCACGAGATAAGAAACGTATCTCCAGTGCATGTTACTGGAACGGTTAACGTTAGTAGTGATAGAGCAACTTTTCAGTTGCAACTAACAGGGAAGCTTGTGTTACCTTGTTCACGAACGTTAGTTGATGTTGATCTTCCTTTTGAGATCACCACAACAGAATATTTTATGCTGAAGCCCACAGAATTTGAGGGTGATGAGGATTTTTATGAACCTCAAGAAGACGTGATTGACTTACTACCTGTGATAGAGGAAAATATTCTTTTAGAGATTCCAATGCAGATCTTTGCAGAAAATCCTAATAAGGAAGAAAGTGCTCCTCAGTCAGGGAAAGATTGGCAAGTCATAACCGAACTTGAAAATAAAGAAAAAGTTGATCCAAGATTAGCGGGATTGGCAAATTTCTTTAAAAAAGATGAATAACGTTTGTTGACTTTTTTTAAGGAGGTGGGAATAATGGCTGTACCTTTTAGAAGAACATCTAAAACTGCAAAGAGAAAACGCCGTACACATTTCAAATTAGAAATCCCTGGTATGGTAGCTTGCCCTAACTGTGGTGACATGAAACTAGCTCACCGTGTATGTAAAGAGTGTGGAACATACAAAGGCAAAGAAGTAGTAAGTAAATAATTTCACCCTTAGAAACCGTACTTTTATAGTGCGGTTTTTTTCTGTTATAGACATAATGGAAATATGTGATGATAGTGGTATCAATTAGTATTTCGAAACACGTTAAGTGTGTGAATCACCGGAGATTAGAGCGAGTTTGGTCATTTTCTAATATAGTGAGGGGATATAAGTAAAATGGATAAAACAATGGTTGAAATGACGCAAAGTGGAGTTGTGGTATTTACAATTAACAGGAGACAGGTTCGAAATGCAATTGATTATGATGTTATGGTGGATTTAAAGAGAATAATAGAAGAAGTTAGAAATAACTCATTATGCAAGGCCTTGGTGATAACTGGAGATGGAGAAGAGGCCTTTTGCTCTGGTGGAGATTTGTCAGTTTTTCAAGAATTGCATACAAAAGAGGATGCCTATTTAATGCTTTCAAAAATGGGAGGTATTCTTTATGAATTATTGACATTAAATTGTCCGACATTCGCCCTATTAAACGGAGATGCTTTTGGTGGTGGGTGTGAATTAGCAACGGCCTGTGATTTTCGAATTGCTAAAAGTGGTGTGAAATTCGGTTTTGTTCAAGGGAAATTGGGAATTACAACGGGGTGGGGCGGCGGCACAATGCTTCTGGAGAAAATTGCATATGAAAAAGCCTGTCACCTTCTGTATTCAGCTGATACACACTCTGTTGAATTTGGGAAAGAGATAGGATTTATTCATTCAATTATTCAAGAGCAAAATTGGAGAGAGGAAGCTCAAAAATATATAGATCAAATTTTACATAAGACATCTCCATCTGTTTTAAGAAGCTACAAAGAGATGTTCGGTAGGAAGTGGCTAACATTAGAGATAAAGAGTAGAATGTTAGCAGAAATCAAACAATGTTCAATTCTATGGGAAACTGATGAACATCATAATGCTGTGGAGTCCTTTTTGAAGCGAAAATAAAAGAAAAGAAAAGAAAAGGTAATGCAAAAGGTGAAAAGGATTAAAAATAGAGGGAAAAGTTTCTTACTAGAGTATTCTTATGTCTATCTTTCCTACTAGTCGCATATGTATGAAATAAAAAAGTGACTAGGAGGTTTTTTATGACAACTGTTCGTCAGGATGCTTGGACACAGGATGAGGATTTGTTATTAGCAGAAGTTGTCCTTCGATATATTCGTGAGGGTGGGACCCAGTTATCAGCATTTGAAGAAGTGGGAAAAAAGCTTTCACGTACTTCAGCTGCATGTGGTTTTCGATGGAATTCTTATGTGAGAAAACAGTATAAACAGGGCATTGAATTAGCAAAAAAGCAAAGAAAAGAACTGAAAACAGAAGGGTCCTTTAAAGGTGTTCTTAGTAAAGAAATTTCACTTTCACATGATAATGATCCGTCAAGGCAAGAGAAATCCTTATCTCTATCCGATGTTATCCAATATTTACACTCTTATGGGCAATCAGGAGATTTAAGAAGTCAAAATCAAAACCTCCGTGAGCAACTATCAATGATAGAAAATGAAAACGATAGACTACTCAGAGAAAAGAAAGAATTAGAGCAACAATTAGAGTTAGTTAAAAAAGACTACAAGGTGTTAATCGGCATTATGGATCGAGCAAGAAAAATGATGAACCTTCAGGATGAGAGTCAATTAATCCAAAAGTGAAATTCACCACCGGAAATTTGTACGGATAGGCATAGGGAGTTGCATGATCAATGGTGATTTCAAAACGAAGTTGTTTGAAGTGGAAGGTGTGAAACTCCGGAGGGAGAAGCGAGATAGGGGATAAACCGAAGGCGTAAGCGGGGGAGTTGGCTCCCTCCTCCCCCGCTCCACGGAAAGCGAGTGTTCTGGAACGAAGATCCGCTTATTTTCAGGGTAGCCTAAATAATAAAAAACAGCTGGTTTCCATTATCCAGCTGTTTTTTATTTAGGAATTTATTTTTTCTTTTACGCCTTCAGGGTACCAAACTAATGGGTTCTCACCTAAGTCGCGTTCCATATCATAAGAAACGGGTGTAAAGCCCATTTGATTCCAGAATTCTTTTGATTTGACACGTGGGTTTGTTTTTATTGGAAGTTGGTAGCTTTTTGCAAAATCGACTAGTGCTCTTCCATATCCTTTTTGTTGGTAATCTGCTAATACCTCAAGCTTCCATAGTTCAACATAGTCTTGCGCAGGTTCAAAATATTTATCAAATTTTTTATTTACCTGGTATAAGCTCATTCTAGCTATTAGCTTTTCGCCAAAGTATATGCCGAAAAACGGAGAATCAATATCATCTTCCATAATATTTGCCTCAAGATCCTCGAGCATCGATAATTCTTGAAGACCAAATTCTTTAAATTTCTTAAACTCTTCAATTGTTTTATAGTTAATTAGAAGTCTTTCTACTTTCAACGGTGCCATTTAGTTTCCCCCTCAATCTTCGTTGTTATTCTCTTATCCATTCATATTTAAGAATTATAAAAAACATCCCAATAAGGGTCAAGAAAATTCATACAT
The DNA here is from genome assembly GCA_041611945.1 of Bacillus sp. (in: firmicutes). GTDB lineage: Bacteria > Bacillota > Bacilli > Bacillales > SA4 > Bacillus_BS. The sequence continues at coordinate 108,841 of JBFILZ010000001.1, read as the reverse complement.
TATTTGCTTTACTTCTCTACTTTATTATACAAGAAAACAAAAAAAACTGCATTATTATTAGAAAGCGTTTACAATGTAAGAAGGGATTTTTAAAAAAATAAAGAAATAGTAGTGTTATGGAGTATTTTCAAAGATCAGATTTTACTCTACTAAATTATTGAAATGTTTATCAGGAACGGAGTTGATTGTTTGAAAAAAATATTGATTGCTAACAGAGGAGAAATCGCACTAAGAATTATTAAGACTTGTCAGAAATTAGGCATTCAAACTGTCGCAATATACTCTGAAGCAGATGCAGATTTGCCATATGTAAAAGCAGCATCTATTGCCTACTGTGTTGGAGAACCGCCTGTATTGAAATCCTATTTAAATGTTGAATTAATTATTGAGATTGCTTTAAAAGAAAATGTGGATGGAATTCATCCTGGTTATGGATTTTTATCGGAAAATGCGGAATTTGCAAGAAAAATTGAAAAACTGGGAATAAAATTTATAGGACCAAGTTCAGACACTATTGCCCTAATGGGTGATAAAGTAGTCGCTAGAAAAACGATGAAGCTAGCTGGTGTCCCTGTAGTACCTGGTAGTGAAAATGGACTTAATAGCTTGGACGAAGTTTGTTCCTTCTCAGCAGAACTAGGATACCCTGTTATGCTAAAAGCAAGTAGCGGTGGTGGGGGGATTGGTATGCAAAAATGTGAGAACGAAGAAGAATTGCGAAAAGCCTATCAAACAACTAAAGGGCGAGCCAAAGCATATTTTGGGAATGATGATGTATTTGTAGAGAAGTTTATCTCAAATGCAAGACATATAGAAGTCCAAATCTTTGGCGACTCTCATGGGAATATTATTCACCTTTTCGAACGAGACTGTTCGATTCAACGAAGAAATCAAAAAGTGATTGAAGAATCTCCAAGTCCATTTTTAACAAATGAAAAAAGAGAAGAAATCTGTCAGTCTGCTGTTATGGCTGCCAAGGCTGTAGATTATGTAAATGCAGGAACAATTGAATTTGTTGTTGATGAAGCAGGAACCTTCTTTTTCTTAGAGATGAATACTAGGTTACAAGTTGAGCATCCAGTTACTGAGATGATAACGAAAGTAGATCTAGTTGAATGGCAAATATTAGTTTCTGAAGGAAAGGCTATTCCATTAATGCAAACTGAAATATTTCAAGATGGACATGCAATTGAATTCCGATTATATGCAGAAAATCCTGAAACATTCATGCCATCACCAGGAACAATTACAGAATTCAACTATTCACTTGATGAATGTGTTCGTGTAGACGCTGGATATAAGAGTGGATCAACAGTCACCCCTTTTTATGATCCAATGATTGCAAAGGTTATTTTTCATACGAATGACAGAGAAGAATCTCTTAAAAAAGCGAAAGTTTTCTTTCAAGACTTAAGTATTAATGGAATTAAGCACAATGGCCCACTATTCCTGGATATATTAAATGATAAAGCTTATCTGAGTGGAAGCTACACAACTTCATTTTTAGCAAAACAAAAAGTATAGTAAAAAATAGTTGGAGGTAATGAAAATGAGAGAAATCACAGCAACGATGGCAGGAACTTTATTAAATGTTTTAGTTGAGGTTGGCCAAAATGTATCAGAGGGTCAAGAAGTATTAGTACTCGAATCTATGAAAATGGAAATACCTGTTGAAAGTACATATGCAGGGGAAGTTTTCGAAGTTAAGGTGAATATTGGTGATTTTGTAAACGAAGGTGACGTTTTAGTCGTTTTAAAATAATTTCATAGGGAGAGGATTGTATTGGTTAAGACAGTGCAGCTAGAAAAGCTCTTAAATGAAAATCGATCTAAGGTCGAAGAAGGTGGGGCTCCAAAATATCACGAAAAGTTAAAGGAGCAAAATAAATTATTTGTACGCGATCGTCTGAGTCTTCTTTTTGATAATGGAGACTATAAAGAAGATGGGATGTTCGCTAACAATGCAGATAAAGATTTACCAGCAGATGGTGTTGTAACGGCAATAGGGAAAATCAAAGGTCGTACTGTTTGTGTTATGGCTAATGATTCGACGGTCAAAGCAGGTTCATGGGGTTCAAGAACAGTTGAAAAGATTATTCGTATTCAAGAAACAGCTGAGAAACTAAAGGTACCGATGCTCTATTTAGTAGATTCGGCTGGTGCAAGAATAACTGATCAACTTGAAATGTTTCCTAATCGCAGAGGTGCAGGTAAAATATTTTATAATCAAGTAAAGCTATCAGGAATGATTCCACAGATTTGCTTGTTGTTTGGTCCATCAGCGGCAGGTGGAGCATATATTCCTGCTTTCTGTGATATTGTCGTGATGGTTGATAAAAACGCTTCCATGTATCTTGGATCACCTCGCATGGCTGAAAAGGTGATTGGTGAAAAGGTAACATTAGAGGAAATGGGTGGAGCGCGCATGCACTGTTCTGTTAGTGGGTGCGGAGACATCCTAGCGTTAGATGAGGAGGAAGCAATAACTCTTGCTCGTACATACTTAGATTTTTTTCCTAGTAATTATAAAGAAAGGCCGATAATTACTGACGTTAAATCTCCAAAGCGTGGGAGAAGTCTAACTGAAATTGTACCTGAAAATCAAAATGCTCCATTTGATATGTATGAAGCTATTGACTCAATAATCGATGAATTTAGTTTCTTTGAAATCAAAAAAATGTTTGCTCCTGAAATCATTACAGGTTTAGCAAGAATGAATGGACGACCAATTGGAATTATTGCCAACCAACCAAAGGTAAAGGGTGGAGTGCTTTTTGTGGATTCAGCTGACAAGGCGGCGAAATTCATTACATTATGTGATGCTTTCCACATTCCATTGCTGTTTTTAGCTGATGTTCCAGGATTTATGATTGGTACCAAAGTAGAACGAGCAGGAATAATCCGACATGGTGCTAAACTAATTGCAGCAATGAGTTCGGCTACTGTTCCTAAAATATCAGTTATTGTACGCAAAGCATATGGGGCTGGATTGTATGCAATGGCTGGACCAGCTTTTGAACCGGATTGTTGTATCGCCTTACCTACTGCTCAAATAGCTGTAATGGGACCTGAGGCAGCAGTGAATGCTGTGTATTCAAATAAAATTAATGAAATTGAGGATCCTAAAGAACGACTGCAATTTGTTCAACAGAAGCAGCAAGAATATAAAGAACATATTGATATTTATAAACTTGCATCTGAGATGATTGTTGATGATATTGTTGCAGCATCAGAACTAAGAGATGTCTTGATCCAACGATTTGAACTATATTCTACTAAGGATATACCTTTTGGAGAAAGAAAACATCCAGTTTATCCTGTGTAGATAGATTTAGAACACAAAAGACCCATGACTAATAATTCATGGGTCTTTTTGTTCGAATATCGAAACAACACCCACTTATTGTGTTAAGATTATTTCAGAAATACAGGCAGAAATAAGAAAGTTTGTTAAAATGTTTATAAGATAAAGAAACAGTCAAACTCCCGTATTATTTTATTTGAAGTATATTGTTGGAAACTCCTACGAGGGAATGGAGCAACTTCCATTACTATCTAAAAAAACAAGGTAAAGGAGATTTCAGTCAGGATGAATATAGGGATTATCGGAGCAGGTTCATTAGGACTTCTTTTTGGCGCCTATCTCTCAAAAATGAATCATAGCGTAACTCTTTACACGAGGTCGATAGAACATTCTTCTGTCCTAAACAAGGAAGGTATAGTCCTTGAATATATGGGAGGGAATTCTTCTACTTCTGTTTCTTCTAGATGTATCGAAGACGGAATCTGTTCACATGATTTGGTGATTGTAGCTGTTAAGCAATATCATCTGAGAAAGTTAATGGGGACAATTCAGTCCGTTAATAAATTAACTCCATTTCTTTTTATCCAAAATGGAATGGGGCATATTGAAATGCTAAATGAATTGGCACTTCAGAACATATTTGTTGGTGTGGTGGAGCATGGGGCTCTAAAGAAAAACCTTAATACTGTTGTACATAGTGGGGTGGGAGTCACAAAAATCAGTGTTTTTAAGGGTGACCAAGATCTATTACATAACATTAAATGGAACAGCGACTCAAATTTTTTCGAATTTACAATATATGATAATTGGTATGAGATGCTACTAACCAAATTAGTTGTTAATAGTATGATCAATCCATTGACTGCACTGTTCGGTGTCGAAAATGGAAAATTGCTTAGTAATCCATACTTCTTTCAGCTTTTCCAACAATTATTTCATGAATTAAGTTATTTACTTAAACCGAGTGATTCAGTAATTTGGTGGAATTCCGTTGTTTCTGTTTGTGAAAAGACTGCCCAAAATCGTTCCTCTATGTTACGAGATATTGAGCAATCAAGACAAACTGAAATCGAAAGTATCTTAGGATATCTTCATCAGTTACCACAGTACCATCTTGATAAAGCACCATTACTAAATATGTTATACATAGGAATTAAGGGTTTAGAAAAACAAAGGAGAAGATAAAATGACTTCCTTTTTTTCGGGATTTTTAGCTACAATTATTACTTTACCTCTACTAAGTTTTTTCTTGTTTTTTATTTTACTTCGGTCACTGATGGAACAAAAAAGAAAAGCCTTTCAACTTTCCATCGATTTGACAACGATCATACTTATATATTCCGTTTATTTCCTAGGACAAGTAATATTTAATGTTTCATTACTAGCCTATATTTTCATTTTCATTTTGATTATTGCAATAATATTTTTGTTTTTACAATGGAAGGTAACAGAAGATATACATGTTCTTAAGGTCTTAAAAGGTGTGTGGAGATGTAATTTTTTATTTTTTCTCATCTTCTACTTTTCTCTAACGATATACGGTCTGAGTCAAAGGATAGGAGACCTATAAATGTAAGCAACTTTTTTTCTTTTTTAAATTGCAAGTGATATACTCTAGAAAGAAAATTTGTAGAGTATATAGAGAGGAAGGACATTCATGGAGGTTCGTGAGCATAAAATACCCTTGAGTAATCCATTACTTGCAGACTACCTAAATAAAAGTGTATCAAATTCTTCTCTTTTTCATTATGACCCTTATGAAAAAGAATCATTTGTGAAAAGAATGAATGAATTATCTAAATATGATTTTAATAGAGAAGCTTTAGTCCCTTATTTAGAAATATTCAATCAAAGATACGATGCGGACGAAAAAACATTAAATAATATAAAACGACTAGGACAACCAGATAGTTTAGTTGTTATTGGTGGACAACAAGCGGGTATATTAACAGGACCCATTTATACGATTAATAAAATTATCACGATTATCCAGCAAGCGAGGCTGTTAGAAAAACAGTTTGAAAGACCTGTTGTTCCAGTTTTTTGGATTGCGGGGGAAGATCATGATTTTGCTGAAATAAATCATACTTTTATAAATAAGAACGGACAAACACGTAAATTATCTGTAAGTCAAAAATGGCCTAATAAACATTCAATCAGTGATGTTGAGATAGACAAAGAAGCTTGTTTTATATGGATGGAGAAGCTCTTTGGCCATTTTGGCGAAACGGTAAATACGAAAGAAATACTAAGGGAATTAAAACAAAGTTTGGATTTATCTAAAACATATGTCGATTTCTTTGCGAGGATTATTTTCTCCTTGTTTAAAGATTCTGGATTAATTCTAATTGATTCTGGCGATAAACAACTGCGAAAGATTGAAGTTCCCTATTTTGAAAAACAAATTAAACAAAATATCGAAATCGATAAGGCATTAAATCGCCAACAAGAAAAGTTGGCTTCAGCAACCTATCCAAAAATAATTGATACTGAATTGGAAACAGCTCATCTTTTCTATCATTTGAATGGTGAGAGAATCCTTCTTCACCGAAAACTTCAAGACGGGGTGCTGTTTTTTGAAGGTAAGCAATCGGAATGTAGTTTTACGGAATTTGAGTTGTTAGATTTACTTCATACGACACCTGAAAACTTTAGTAATAATGTTGTCACGCGTCCACTAATGCAAGAATTTTTATTCCCTGTTTTATCCTTCATTGCAGGCCCTGGAGAAGTCGCTTATTGGGCAGAGCTTAAGCAAATTTTTGAAGTGTTTGACAGAAAAATGCCGATAGTTTACCCAAGATTGGTTACGACTATCGTTGAAGGTTGTGTTATGAGGGAAATTGAGAATATGAACTTTTCGATGGAAGAAATTATTCATAACGGTTTAGGGAGTAAAAAACAGGAGTATTTAGATTTATTGAAGGATAAAAGTATCTCTCAAGAAATTCAAGCGATGAAGCAAGGTCTACATAATCATTATAAAACATTACAAAAGGCAGCAAGAGAAGTACATGATAGCCTCTCGCAAATTGTACTGAAAAATGAAGGTATTCTCAGCCAACAATTAGACTACTTAGAACAAGAGTTTGAGAAGCAAAATCAAAAGAAGGACGAAATAAATCTACAAAGATTTGATCGTATCCAAAATTTAATAAAACCAAATGACCAACCTCAAGAAAGAATGTTGAATATCTTTTATTTTATTAATCTATATGGAACTAGTATAGTTCCAAAAATAGTAGAAGAAACTTCCTCTTCTGAATATACGCATAAAGTGATTCACATTTAATAAATTAAGCTCTTCACACATAGTGAGGGCTTTTTTTGTGATGGAATTGTAAAAAAATTTCAAAAAATACAAGATAACCTATTGCAGGATTCTAATAAATAAGAGAGAATGTAACTAATAAGTGGTGATTTGTGGGTGAAAGTGGAGGGTTAAGGGTAGAAAGTGGGTGCAAGGGCATGTTTATGGGCGAATACCATCATAGTATAGATACGAAGGGTCGTATAATTGTACCGTCCAAATTTAGAGATGACCTTGGAACAACTTTTATCCTGACAAGAGGGTTAGACAAATGTTTGTTTGGCTATCCACTTGTTGAGTGGAAAATCCTTGAAGAGAAGTTGAAAGCATTACCACTAACAAAAAAGGATGCTCGGTCTTTTATTCGATTTTTCTTTGCAGGTGCCATTGAATGTGAAGTGGATAAGCAGGGGAGAATAAACATATCCGCACCGCTAGTGCAGTATGCAAGGCTCGAAAAAGAATGTGTAGTAATTGGTGTTTCTAATCGTATTGAAGTATGGAGCAAGGACGGTTGGGATGATGTATTCTCTGAATCTGAAGAGTCTTTTGCGGAGATTGCGGAAAATTTAATTGGATTTGATATATAATCGCCAAAAGATTCTAGGAAAATAAGAGGTGCTACCATGTTTGATCACAAAACTGTGTTATTAAATGAAGCTGTTGAAGGTCTGAATATTAAACCTGATGGATTATATGTTGATTGTACATTGGGAGGAGCGGGACATAGTTTAGCTATTGTTTCTAAGTTAACGAAAGGCGGAAAACTTTTCGCATTTGATCAAGATAGTTTGGCTATTGAGACTGCAAAAGAAAGATTGAAAAGCTATCAGGATCAAGTGGTCTTAATTAAAAGTAATTTTAAAAATATAAAAGAAAAGTTAGCTGATATTGGTATAGAAAAAGTGGATGGTATTGTTTTTGATCTCGGCGTTTCATCCCCTCAGTTGGACTTACCAGAACGTGGGTTTAGTTATCATCATGATGCACCTCTTGATATGAGAATGGATCAGCAATCAGATTTGTCTGCTTATGATGTGGTCAATAATTGGACCTACGAGAAGTTAGTTAGGATTTTTTTTCACTATGGAGAAGAAAAATTTTCAAAGCAAGTTGCAAGAAAAATTGAAGCTCACCGTGAATTAAAACCTATTGAAACAACAAGTGAGTTAGTAGATATTATTAAAGAAGCGATTCCTGCTCCAGCTAGAAGAACGGGTGGCCATCCAGCAAAACGTGTGTTTCAAGCTATTAGAATTGCGGTCAATGACGAACTACAAGTTTTTGAAGAGACATTAAAGGATGCGATTGAACTCACTAAAAAGGGTGGGAGAATAAGTGTTATTACCTTTCATTCACTAGAAGATAGAATTTGTAAAACTATATTTAAAGAACAATCTAGTGGCCCCATATTACCACACGGATTTCCTGTTATTCCTGAAGGATATGAGCCGAATTTAAAGATAGTTAATAGAAAGCCAATAATTCCAACTGAACTAGAGATTGAAGAAAATAAACGAGCACGTTCTGCAAAACTACGAATTGCAGAGAAAATGAAATAAATTCTTCACAAATGGGGGAGTATTGTTGAGTAATCTAGCCTATCAAATTCAACAACGAAGAAAAATTGAAGAAGAACAAGTAAATGAAATTCAACAATGGACTAAGAAAAAATTATATCTCACATTTGGAGAAAAATTAATTCTCCTGATTTTTACAACATTACTTATATTTGGTAGTATCGTTGTCGTATCAAATAGTGCTAAAATATATTCTGTTAACAAAGATATAAGTGTACTAAATTCAACGTTGGATACTCAATCTAAAGTAATATCAGACTTAGAACATCAAGTTATGGAATTAAGTACATACGAACGAATCTGGGCAAAAGCTCATGAACTAGGATTAGTTCTAAACGAAAATAATGTAAAAGTTGTCCGTGATTAAAAAACACTAATTAGCATTCTAATTCTAATTTTGTCCACGACAAGATGCTTCAAAGATTGTAAAACAAAAAAACGAATGACAGTCTTAGTATTGTGAGTGTGGTTAAAAATGAAATTAAAAAGTAATAATATAAATAGAGGAGCAGCTGTATTTTCAGTACTATTCGGCTTGCTCTTTTTTCTTATATTTCTACGGTTTCTTTATATTCAAATTACAGGGACTGTTGATGGTCATATTTTACCTATAATGGCTGAACAAAAATATTCAAGAACAAATGTTATAGATGCAGATCGTGGTACAATTTTAGATCGAAATGGTATAGCTATTGCACTCGATATACCAGCATACACTGTTAAGGCCATATTAGACGATAGGTATTCAAAGGATTCAAAAACCCCTAAATATGTTGTCAATCCAAAAGAAGTTGCTCAAAAATTATCGCCAATTCTAGATGTTAGTTCTGACAAGTTGCTAAATTTACTAGAAGAGGGAATTAGGAATAAAAAAAATCAAATTGAATTTGGTGCTGTGGGTCGAGGAATAAGTTATAAGTTAATGCAAGAAATTCAGTCATTAGATTTACCAGGTGTTATTTTTACAAAGGACACGAAACGTTACTATCCTAATGGTAAATTCGCAACCCATGTCATTGGATTTGCTCGTAAAGATGATGATGGAATCGTCAATGGTAAACAGGGTTTAGAATATACATTAGAAAAGAAGTTAAAAGAAGAAAATGGTGAAATTACAAAGAAAAATGATAGGAATGGAGTTCCTATCTTATCTAGAAAAGATGAAATTATTCAACCGAAGCATGGAAAAGATGTTTATTTAACAATCGATCAAAAAATTCAAGCATTTCTTGAAGACGCAATGAATCGTGTTGATGCTGAGTATGAACCCGAAAATATTATTGGTATTGTTGCGGATCCAAAAACAGGTGCTATACTAGCGATGAGTTCAAGACCTAGCTATGATCCCAATGATATACCTGCCAATGCATATATGTTAAATGATGCTATTGCTACTCGTTTTGAACCGGGTTCAACGATGAAAATATTCACACTTGCTACAGCGATTGAAGAAGGTGTATTTAATCCTAACGAAACCTATAAATCTGGAACATTTAAGGTAGGACCAAATAGAATAGGAGATCATAATAATAGTAGGGGTTGGGGAGAAATCACCTATCTAGAGGGCTTTCAGCGTTCATCGAATGTCGCGATGGCTAATCTAGTCATGAATAAAATGAATGGTGATGATCGTTTACTGAAATATTTACAAGAATTTGGCTTTGGAAAACTAACTGGAATTGATCTTCCGGGTGAAGTCAATGGGAAATTTGTATTTAATTATCCAATAGAGAAGGTAACTACATCCTTTGGTCAAGGCACAACCGCAACCCCGATACAACAAATACAAGCCGCAACAGCTATTGCCAATGGCGGAAATATGATGAGACCTTTTATTGTCCATAAGGTTGTTGATACTGCTACAGAGGAGATATTGGAGGAAACAATGCCAGAAGTTGTAGGGACCCCCATTTCTTCAAAAACAGCCAGTCAAGTAATGGATATATTAGAAACTGTTGTGTCCTCTGAAAGTGGAACTGGTAAAGCCTATCGAATCGAAGGGTACCAAATAGCAGGTAAGACAGGAACTGCGCAGATACCTGATCCTAATTATAGAGTATCAGGAAGTTCATACTTATCAGGTAATGGGAATTATATCTATTCCTTTTTAGGAATAGCACCAAAAGAGAATCCAGAACTACTTGTATATATTGCGGTAAAAAAACCTAACCTAACCATTCATCAAAGTGGCTCTCAGCCAGTATCATCTATTTTTAATAGCGTTGTAAAAAATAGTTTGCAGTATTTGAAGATTAAACCTTCCAATGATACTCAAGGTAAATCTATGCAGGGATCAGTAGCTAAAAAAGTCGGAATTGAATTGCCTTCTTTTGAAGGTTTTAATAAAATTCGTGCTTTGGAATTGCTTGAAAAAATGGAAGTTAACACTTTGGTACTTGGAGAAGGAAACAAAATTATTGGTCAAGCTCCCTATGCCCCAACGAATGTTATAAAGGATGAAAGAGTTATCCTAATGACAAAAGGTACTTATTTAATGCCTGATTTAACGAATTGGTCCTTGAGGGATGTAATGAAGCTAAGTAATTTATTGGGATTAAAATTAAATAATATAGGATATGGTTATGTACAACAACAAAATATCCCGCCTGGTTCATCCATAAATATTGGAGAACAATTGGTTATTGAACTCGATGTGGAAAGACCAAAGGGTGAGAGAGCAAAAGATAGGATTCCAGAAGGTGATAGTAAAACTGAACCTGAGATGAAAGAGCCTCTAAACTAGGGGCTCTTTCTATGGTCTGTTAAACAACTAAAGGCTATTGAAAAGTTCTATAACTATCTGTACAAGCATATGATGAATCGAGCCTATTGGATTGGATAAAAGCACTGCTTTTATGCGTCTTTATATAAGGGGAGGGTCAATAAATGCGTGTATCAAATGTTACAGTTAGAAGAAGGTTGTTAGTAGTATTATCAGTAGGAATCCTCTTATTCACGGTGATCGTTATTAGGTTAGGTGTGGTTCAATTTTGGTTAGGGGATTGGCTTACTGAACGGGCAAAAAGTTCTTGGAGTCGTAACATACCATTTGAGCCTGAAAGAGGAGAGATTTTAGATCGAAATGGTGTTCCGCTTGCAACCAACATAAGTGCACCGACGGTTTTTATCATGCCCAAGCAAATTAAAAACCCTGCAGAATCAGCTGAAAAGCTTGCGGCTACTTTGAATATGTCGAAGGAAAAAGCATATACATATATGATAAGTAAACCATTTATTGTGACAGTTAAAGAGGGTAGAAAAATCACTCATGAAAAGGCGAGGGAAATTCAAGCTTTAGACATAGACGGAGTCTATATTGCAGAAGATTCAAAGCGTCATTACCCTAATGGTAGTTTTCTTTCACACGTACTAGGTTTTGCAGGAATAGATAATCAAGGATTAATGGGGTTGGAGTTATACTATGATACCCAGTTAAATGGTGTAAGGGGGAGTGTTCAGCCTTATTTAACGGCTAAGGGTCAACCCATGCCTAATTTGTCGGCTGACTATGACCCACCTGAAAATGGTCTTAATCTAAAACTCACTATTGATGCGAGGATTCAAACAATTATTGAACGTGAACTAGATATTGCTGAAGCGAAATATAATCCAGATGGAATGATCGCCATTGCTATGAATCCGAATACAGGTGAAATCCTGGGGATGTCTAGCCATCCAAACTTCGATCCTGCAAATTTTCAAAATGTACCACAAGAAACATATAATCGAAATCTCCCTGTATGGAGCACATATGAACCAGGGTCTACATTTAAGATTATTACTCTTGCAGCGGCCCTTGAAGAAAAGGAAGTTGATTTGGAAAAAGAAAGTTTTACCGATAGCGGCTCAGTAAAAGTTAATGGTGCAACTCTTCGTTGCTGGAAACGTGGTGGGCACGGTCATCAATCCTTCCTAGAAGTTGTTCAAAACTCGTGTAACCCAGGATTTGTTGAATTAGGTGATCGTTTAGGAAAAGAACGTTTATATAAATATATTAAGGACTTTGGATTTGGACAGAAAACAGGAATCGACTTACAAGGTGAAGGAAGTGGTATCCTTTTCAAGCTAAAAAATGTAGGACCAGTTGAACAAGCAACGACAGCTTTTGGTCAAGGTGTATCAGTTACACCTATTCAACAAGTGGCGGCTGTAGCTGCGGCAGTAAATGGCGGATATCTGTATACGCCATATATCGCAATGGAGTTTGTTGACCCTAAATCTGGAGAAGTAGTAAGTAGAAATAAGCCTGAATTAAAGCGTAGAGTTATATCTAAGGAGACATCTGAACAAGTGAGAAATGCACTTGAAAGTGTTGTCGCACAAGGAACTGGAGGTAAAGCATTTGTAGAAGGGTATAGAGTAGGTGGGAAAACAGGAACAGCGCAAAAAGTTAAAGATGGTAAATACATGGAAAATAATCACATCGTTTCATTTATTGGATTTGCTCCTGCCGATAATCCTCAAATTGTCATTTATGTAGCAATTGATAATCCTAAGAGAGTAACCCAGTTTGGTGGAGTGGTGGTAGCCCCAATTGTAGGAAGTATTATGGGTGATAGTTTAAGAGCATTAGGAATAGAACAACGGAGTGACCAAATAGAAAAAACAAAATATATTTGGCCAGATCAAAAACCATTGCAGGTTCCGAATATATTAGGGCTAACAAAAAGTGAGATAACTCAACAACTATATAATTTTAAACTTGAAATTGATGGAGAAGGTGACGTTGTCATAGATCAACTGCCAGCCAGTGGAACAAAAGTTGTCCAAGGATCAACCATACGTGTATTGCTAGGACACTCCGAGAAAAGCAAAGAAAAAGAGACTGTGGAGTGAATTCCATGGTTTCTTTTTACTAGTCGTTTCATGTAAAATGAAAAAGGATGATCTTAATTAAGGGGGGACTCTTATGCACTTGCATGCTTTACTTTCACATCTTAATTATTATTCTTGTCAGGCAAAAGATAATCCTCAGATCTCCTCAGTTGAAATGGATTCAAGAGAAGTTAAGACAGGTAGTTTATTCATTTGTATCAAGGGATATACCTTAGATGGGCGTGATTTTGTTCACGAGGCTATCTCTAACGGAGCTGTAGCTGTAGTATCTGAGTACCCTTTAAGTGTAAGCGTACCTGTTGTTCTGGTTAAAAGTTCAAAAAGGGCAATGGCGGTGTTAGCAGATGCTTTTTATAACCACCCGTCTCATTCTCTTCAGGTAATAGGAATAACGGGTACTAATGGAAAAACTTCAACTACTCATATAGTGGAGCAAATTATTCGTGCAGCAGGTAGGAAAACTGGTTTAATTGGAACACTCCATACGAAAATTGGAGATAAGACATTTGATGTCAGAAATACTACCCCTGAATCACTTATACTTCAGCAGACATTTAATGAAATGAAACAGGAAAATGTACAGACAGTCATCATGGAAGTTTCCTCCCATGCTCTAGACTTAGGAAGGGTTCATGGAAGTGATTTTAATATTGCGGTTTTCACCAATTTGACACAAGATCATTTAGATTATCATGGAACAATGGCAGAATACCGACGGACGAAAGGATTGCTATTTTCACAATTAGGAAATACTTTTCATTTAGAGCAACAAAAATATGCTATCCTCAACAATGATGATGCTGCTTCTGAAGAATATAAAAGAAGTACGGCTGCACACCTTATTACTTATGGTATAGAAAAATCTAGTGACATTATGGCTAAAAGCATTCAAATGAAAAATAAAGGAACTAGTTTTACTCTCTCTATCTATGAGGAATCATTTAATGTAGAAATTAATCTTATTGGTTTATTCAGTGTATATAATGTATTAGCTGCTGTTTGTGCATCTTTAGCTGCAGGTGTAGAAATTCCTGTTATTTTAAAAACAATTAATAAGTTAGCCGGAGTTAGAGGGAGATTTGAGCTAGTAGATGCTGGACAGAGTTTCACTGTAGTCGTAGACTATGCTCATACACCAGACAGTCTTAAAAATGCTATAACAACACTTAAGCAATTTTCAAATGGAAAGGTGTATGTGGTAGTAGGTTGTGGTGGAGATCGCGATAAAACAAAACGACCAATTATGGCGAAAATTGCAACAGAATTTGCTGATATCGCTGTATTCACCTCTGACAATCCTAGATCTGAAGATCCAAAACAAATATTAAAGGATATGGAGGCTGGGGTCCATGAAATGAACTATCGGATTATAGAGGACCGTGAAGAAGCAATTCACTATGTACTACACATTGCCAAAAAAAATGACGTCGTCCTAATAGCAGGGAAAGGTCATGAAACTTACCAGGTGATCGGTAAAAGTGTTCATGAATTTGATGATCGCGAGGTCGTAAGAAGAATTATCTCCAAAAAATGAAGGTGGACCCAAAAGAACTAGATGATATGTTCCAAGTTTTCTTATAAAATGACTCAGTTAAAGCTATCTGTTGATTTTTCAAGAAGTTGATTGAAGTGGAAAGTGTGAGACTCTGGCTCACCGCCCGCCCCGCGGAAAGAGAGCATCCTGCATCTGAAATCAACAACAACGTTTAATAGAGCCTATAAAATAAAATTCAAACGATGTAATTGAAAGGAATTTAACCCGTGCAAATCAATCATTATCATTCTATTATGCTAAAACATTATAACGCCAATTCAACATGTGCTAGCACTGTGAACGACAAATCATTATTTTTTTTCTGTATTCAAGGAGAGAGAAATGAAACAGATTTTATTGATGGGAAAGGAGGAGAAGAACAATGCAAGAACATGTAATACTATATACGATCATAATAGGTTTCTTGATATCAGTTCTTCTTTCACCTATCTTTATTCCATTCTTGAGACGCTTGAAATTCGGTCAAAGTATTAGAGAAGAGGGTCCGAAATCACATCAAAAGAAATCGGGCACACCCACTATGGGCGGGTTAGTTATTGTTTTAGCTATCCTACTTACAACTATGGTTATGATTTTTAAGTTTACAGAGCCTTCTGTGGAAATTTTCCTATTAATGTTTGTGACATTAGGTTTTGGGCTCTTAGGCTTTGTAGATGACTTTATTAAAGTAGTATTAAAAAGAAATTTAGGGTTAACATCTAAACAAAAATTAGTTGGACAAATTGTAATTTCAATTATATTTTTTATCATTTTCACCAAGCACAATTTCCCTACTTTTATAGGTATACCTGGGACTGATTTTTCAGTTGATTTGGGCTGGTTCTATGTGATATTTATTGTTTTTATGTTGGTAGGTGGGTCAAATGCAGTTAATTTGACAGATGGATTGGATGGCTTGCTAGCTGGTACAGCTGCGATTGCCTTTGGGGCATTTGCTGTTTTAGCTTGGAATCAGTCTCAATTTGATATTGCTATTTTCTCAGTAGCTGTAGTTGGTGCGGTATTGGGATTTTTAGTATTTAATGCACATCCTGCAAAGGTGTTTATGGGTGACACAGGGTCTTTGGCTCTAGGTGGTGCCATAGCAGCGATCGCAATCTTAACTAAGCTCGAGCTTCTTTTAGTGATAATAGGTGGCGTTTTTGTCATAGAAACTTTGTCTGTAATTATCCAAGTAATATCGTTTAAAACGACAGGGAAACGAGTATTTAAAATGAGCCCACTTCACCATCATTATGAATTAGTAGGTTGGTCAGAGTGGAGAGTAGTAGTCACTTTTTGGACGATTGGTCTCGTTTTTTCAATAATTGGAATTTATATAGAGGTGTGGATGTAAGTGAAAAAAATAAAATCGTATATAAACAAGAATGTGTTAGTTATCGGATTGGCTAAAAGCGGTTATTCAGCTGCCAAGCTCCTACACCATTTAGGAGCAAATGTTACTGTAAACGATATGTTGCCATTAGAGCAAAATGAATCAGGCCTATCATTACAAAAGTTAGGAATTCGAGTTATTTGTGGTGAACATCCATTAGAATTAATTAACGAAACAACAAGTCTAGTTGTTAAAAATCCTGGTATACCCTATACAAATGAAATGATCCAGAAGGCTATGGCGTTAAATGTTCCTGTTCTTACTGAGATAGAGTTAGCTTATCAAATATCAGAAGCACCTTTTATTGGAATAACAGGTTCAAATGGTAAAACAACGACGACTACTCTAGTTTTTGAAATGTTAAAGGTTGGTTTGAAACGCCCTCTTATAGCAGGGAATATCGGAACGGTAGCTTGTGATGTGGCGCAACTAGCTACTTCAAGCAATTATATTGTGACTGAATTATCTTCATTCCAACTATTAGGAGTACACACATTTAGGCCAAAAATTTCAGTTTTCTTAAATCTATTTGAAGCGCATCTTGATTATCATGGTACATTAGATGAGTATGGAAAAGCGAAGTCGAACGTATTTATTCATCAAACAGAAGCTGAATTTGCTGTGATAAATGCAGATGACACAATTGTTTGTGCACTTGCTGACTCATGTAAAGCTCAAAAAATATTATTTTCAACACAAAGAATACTACCTAAAGGAACATGTGTTTCTGGAGAATACATACAATTTCAAGGAGAGAATATAGTAAAGTTAGATGAAATAGCCTTGCCAGGAAAACATAATTTAGAGAATATATTGGCTGCTATTTCTGTTGCAAAGCTTGTTGGAGTTTCGAACGATGCGATTATTAATGTGTTGAAAACATTTGCTGGTGTTAAACATAGACTTCAATTTGTATGTAATCTGAACGATCGTTTGATTTACAACGATTCAAAGGCGACAAATTTATTAGCGACATCAAAAGCTTTGGCTGCTTTTAACCAACCAATTATTCTTTTAGCCGGTGGGTTAGATCGTGGAAATAGCTTTGATGAATTGATTCCATTCATGAAAAATGTGAAAGCACTTGTTACATTCGGACAAACAGCAGGAAAATTAATCAAAATGGCCGAAGGTATAGGGATTAAAACGATTAAACATGTCGATAATGTGGAACATGCAGTGACTGTTGCATATGGAATCTCGAATCCAAATGATGTAATATTGCTTTCTCCTGCCTGTGCAAGTTGGGACCAATATAAAACATTTGAGGTAAGAGGAGACATGTTTGTTGAGGCAGTGCATAGACTTAAGTAAGGGCTTGGCCATATCTTTCTAGTAGGCTAAATTCGACTTTTAATTATGTCGGAGTGTCCTTAATTCAAAAGTTGAGGTGACACAATTGCCGTCAAAGAAGTCTACACCAGATTTTTTATTAGTAGTCATTACACTTTTGCTCTTAGCGGTTGGGATGATAATGGTTTACAGTGCTAGTGCCGCTTGGGCAACTTATAAATTTGACGATTCCTTCTTCTTTGCAAAGAGACAGCTCCTTTTTGCCGGACTAGGAGTTGTTGCTATGTTTCTTATTATGAATGTAGATTATTGGACGTGGCGGGCAACTTCTAAAATTGTTATAATTACTTGTTTTATTTTGCTTGTCCTGGTTTTAATCCCCGGAATTGGACTGGAACGTGGAGGAGCGAGAAGTTGGATCGGTGTTGGTGCGTTCTCCATACAGCCTTCGGAATTTATGAAGCTAGCGATGATTGCCTATCTTGCAAAATATTTATCTGAAAACCAAAAGAAAATTACATCTTTAAGAAAAGGATTAATTCCATCTTTATTTCTTGTGTTTTTTGCATTTGGAATGATAATGCTTCAGCCTGACTTAGGAACAGGGACGGTAATGGTTGGAACTTGTTTCGTAATGATTTTTGTGGCAGGGGGACGAATAAGTCATTTCGTTGGATTAGGATTAATTGGTGCAGCTGGATTTGTAGCGCTAATCTTGTCTGCTCCTTATCGTATTAAGCGTATCACTTCTTTCTTAGATCCTTGGCAAGATCCACTTGGAAGTGGGTTTCAAATCATTCAGTCACTATATGCAATCGGACCAGGTGGTCTACTAGGATTAGGTTTAGGGAAAAGTCGTCAAAAATTTTTTTATTTGCCAGAGCCACAAACTGATTTTATTTTTGCTATTCTTGCAGAAGAACTTGGATTTATTGGTGGCTCACTAGTCGTTTTATTATTTGCACTTTTGTTATGGAGAGGGGTTCGAATTGCTCTTGGAGCTCCAGATCTTTTTGGGAGTTTTTTGGCAATTGGAATTATTTCAATGATTGCTATTCAAGTTATTATCAATATAGGAGTTGTTACTGGGTTGATGCCAGTTACAGGAATCACGCTACCTTTCCTTAGCTACGGTGGTTCTTCATTAACCCTTATGCTAATGGCAGTAGGAGTTATATTAAATATTAGTAGATACGCACGTTATTAAAAATACTTAACTTGAACCCTGTTTTAAAACAGGGTTCTGTCTTTTGTTAAGATAACAAATAGCAATGGAGGAAGTATCATGAATATCCTTATAAGTGGTGGTGGAACAGGTGGACATATTTATCCTGCTCTTGCTTTAATAAATGAAATTAAAAAACATGATTCCGAAGCTACTTTTCTATATGTGGGTACAGAAAAAGGATTGGAAAAAAAGATAGTTGAAAAACAAGGAGTTCCTTTCAAATCTATCGATATCACTGGATTCAAAAGAAAGATTTCTTTTGAAAATGTGAAAACGATCATAAAATTTCTAAAAGGTGTTCAAGAAAGTAAGAAAATCATTAAATCATTTATGCCGGATATTGTGATTGGTACAGGTGGATTTGTTTGTGGACCGGTTGTATATGCTGCCGCTAAAATGAAAGTTCCTACTATCATACATGAACAAAATAGTGTCCCTGGATTAACGAATAAATTTTTAAGTAAATATGTTGATCGAGTAGCGATTTGTTTTGTAGAAGCTTCGCCCTTTTTTCCCGAAGCAAAAGTGAAACTAACTGGCAATCCTAGGGCAACAGAGGTAGCTGATCTTCCTCATTCTAAAAAAGAGAATCTTGGTTTAGATCCATTCCTAAAAACCGTTATGATTGTTGGAGGGAGTCGAGGGGCAAAGCCGATAAATGATGCTGTAATAACAGCACTGGAAAGATTTAGACAGAAGGATTACCAAGTTTTATATATTACAGGAGAACATCATTATGATAAAGTGAAAGAAGAAGTAAAGAAATTGGATAATCCTTCAAATGTGATTATAAAATCATTTTTGGATAATATGCCGGAATACTTAAAAAATATTGAATTAATCGTATCAAGAGCAGGGGCAACGACCCTATCTGAGATAAATGCCTTAGGAGTGCCTAGCATATTGATACCTAGTCCCTATGTCACGAATAACCACCAAGAAAAAAATGCACGTGCATTAGAACAACACGGAGCTGCAAAAGTGATTACTGAAACTCAATTAACAAGTGAGATATTGTTAAAGGAAATAGATGAAATAATCGGAAATCCCGAAAAATGGCAGGTAATGAGTAATAGATCTCGTGAGCTTGGCATCCCGGATGCAGCTTCTAAAATGTATAAATTAATTAATGAACTTATCTATAAACCATAATGAAACGTATCATTCGCCCAAATACTTGCATATTATATTGAAAGCAAGTGGAGGTAGTACAGGTAAGGAGGTAGACATGGAGATATTAGCGGAAAAACTTCGTGAACATAGTGTTGGTAAAGTAGTAATTGGAGAATCCCTAGCCCATCATACAACAATGAAAATAGGTGGTCCTGCTGATTTATTTGTTGAGCCATCTTCTATACAAGGGTTAGAGACAACTATTCAAATTATCAAGGAATATGGAATCAATTGGAGAGTAATCGGTAGAGGATCAAACCTTTTAGTATCTGATAATGGGATTGATGGTGTAGTTATCAAGCTAGGTGAGGGTTTAGATTCATTAACAATAAATGAAACAGAAATTACAGTGGGTGGTGGATACTCACTTGTTAAGCTTGCAACTCTTCTAGCGAGAAAAGGATTAGCTGGCTTAGAATTTGCGGGAGGAATTCCTGGTTCAGTAGGTGGAGCAGTTTACATGAATGCAGGAGCTCATAGGTCAGATATGTCTGAGATAATTAAGAGGGCATATGTACTCTTTGAAAATGGTTCTTTTGAATGGGTGGATAAGAAAGATCTCATGTTTTCATACCGGACATCAGTTCTTCAAAAAGATCGACCGGGTATTTGTGTTGAAGCGCATTTACAATTAACAAGTGGTAAACCCGAAGATATTAAAGCTGAATTACAAAAGAATAAAGACTATAGAAGGGATACACAGCCTTGGAATTTTCCCTGTGCAGGAAGTATCTTCAGAAACCCGTTACCTAATTATGCGGGAGAACTAATTGAAAAGGCCGGTTTAAAAGGCTATCAAATTGGGGGAGCGCAAATCTCCAACATGCACGGTAATTTTATTATTAATAAAGATAAGGCTACAGCAAATGATGTTCTAAATTTGATTGAATATGTTCAAATTATCATTAAAGAAAAGTATAAGATAGATCTTCATACAGAAGTTGAAATAATTGGTAGGAAATAACCCACTATCTCATAATATTGTGCTATAATTTTACTAATAATCAACTTCCAAAATTCATTAAATTAGAAAATTTTGATGCTATTATACAATCTATTTTATAATATTAAGAGTATTTTTGGGGATTTTTAGTATATTATCAAACTTGTAGGTGGATAAACGTATGGAGAAGGGGAAAATCCTTACACTTGAAGATCGCATACCTAAACTAAAAGAACAAAGAAGACAAAAGGCGAATAGAAGACTTATTTTTTATATGTCTATATTCTTCCTGCTAATTGTTAGCCTCTTATATTTACAGTCTCCCCTAAGCCATATTGCAGTCATAGAGGTAGAGGGGAATATTCATGTTCCTAAAGATGAAATTATTGCTATTTCAGGAGTTAGCAATAGTACAAGCTATTGGAATCTAGAGACTGAAAAAATAAATAAAAGAATTAAGAAGCATAAAGAAATCAAAAAAGTTCAGATTGAAAAAAAGTTCCCTAATACGATTCTGATTAAAGTAACTGAAATGAAAAGAGTAGCCTATGCGATTTCAAATGGTGCATATTTCCCTATTTTAGAAGATGGAAATGTATTAAAACCGAGTGAAATATTTAACATGCCATCTGATGCGCCAATGCTAATGAATTGGGAAGCTGGAAGTGAATTACAAGAAATGGCCAATGAACTTGTAAAATTATCTTCTGCAATAGCTAATTCAATCTCTGAAATACATCATACCCCAGAAGAATCGGACTCACTCCATATCACGTTGTATATGAATGATGGACACGAAGTTAGTGCTACAATTACTGATTTCGCAAAAAAAATGAGTGCCTATCCATCTATAGTTAACCATCTTGACCCAAATTTAAAGGGTATCATTCATATGGAAGTAGCCTATTATTTTGAGTCTTTCGATCAATATGATGTTGAACAGGAAGAAGAGGAAGAAGTGAACAAAGATGAAAGTCAAGGGTAAACATGTCGTTCTTTCCTTTGTGTGTATTGTGTTGGGGTTTATGATTTCGTATTCCTACCAGTTTACGAAAAGTGAAAATAAGGAAGAAGATAAAATAACCGACCGCCAATGGGAAAGAGAGTATGAATATAGAAACATGCTAATTAAACAGGAAAATACAAACCGGACTTTACAACAAGAGTTATTTAAACAACAAGAAAACGTCCGTAAAGTAGAGGCGAGTTTAGGGGAACAAGAACAAGTTCTATTTAATCTCGTTGAAGATGTTGAAAAATATAGAATGTATGTTGGTGAAACTAAGGTTAAAGGCCGTGGTTTAGAGGTAACCTTAGAGGATGCGTCTTATGTTCCGACTGAAGCTAATGTCAATAGGTATATCGTCCATGAAGGACATATACAAAATGTAATAAATGAACTTATGATATCAGGAGCGAATGCAATCGCAATTAATGGTCAGCGCATTTTTCACGATTCCTATGTATTGTGTATTGGTCCAGTAATAAGTGTTGATGGGACACAA
Source organism: Bacillus sp. (in: firmicutes) (assembly GCA_041611945.1). Lineage (GTDB taxonomy): Bacteria > Bacillota > Bacilli > Bacillales > SA4 > Bacillus_BS. The sequence goes on along the minus strand of JBFILZ010000001.1, from coordinate 86,739 downwards.
CACCCTGCTCCTTTTGTTGTTTCAGCAATTGGTGATCCCGATGTACTTGATGCTGCAGTCAATATAAAAGGTGGCGTGAAAGATCAACTTGTAAACGATAATATTAAAGTGAAGATTGAAAAACGACAACAAATAGTACTTGAGCCCAGACTTGGTATAGATAAGAACAATTAAAAAATTTGAAGGTGGTTCTCTTGCGGAATAAAAGCATTTATATATTTACCTTTATCGCACTATTGATAGGCTTTATGCTAGCAATACAATTTCAGACAACCAATGAGCCTGTAGTAAGAGACACGAGAGACGCATGGGAGCTTAGAGAAGCCATCAAACAAGAATTAGAAGTTCAATCACAATTATTAAAGGAAATAAGGAAGTACGAAGAGACGATCAAAAATTACGAAACAGAGTTCCAACAAAGTAAAGAGTTCGCCCTTAAAAACACTTTGCAGGTACTAAAAAAAGAAGCTGGTTTAACTGCTGTAAGTGGAAAAGGTTTAACAATAAAAGTAGTTGAAATGTTTGATGAACCAATACTTGGCCAAGCAAGATCACATGTCTCAGCCGAACAGCTTAGACGGTTGATAAATGAATTAAACATCAACGGTGCAACCAATATATCGATAGCAGAGCAACGTTACGTAAACACTTCAGCGATACGAGATGTAAATGGATTTACAACAATAAATAATTTCCGATTGCCTGAAGTGCCGATTGTGATTAAAGTATTAACTAATGATCCAGAAAAACTTTATAATCGATTGCTTGCTTCAGATTCAATGCAATTTGAGTTTGAGATTGAAGGTCTAAAGTTAGACATATCTGAACCGCTTAATCATCTAACTATTCCCGCATACGATCAGCCTATACGAATAAAACAATTACAGCCTGCAAGTAACGAGAAGGGAGGATCTTGATATGTGGCTTCCTTTCTTAGGACTAGTAATTGGAGTAATATTAGGATTATTATCAGAAATTAAAATACCTGATGAATACTCGAATTATTTATCAATAGCTGTTCTAGCTTCCTTAGATACACTTTTTGGGGGAATAAGAGCACATTTGCAAAATTTATACGACGAAAAGGTTTTTGTTTCAGGATTCTTTTTTAATATAATATTGGCTGCAAGTTTAGCTTTTCTTGGTGTCCATCTTGGTGTAGACTTGTATTTGGCCGCAGTTTTTGCTTTTGGTGTAAGATTATTCCAAAATATCGCAGTGATACGTCGAATAATAATTGCAAAATGGTCTGAATCTAGAGAAAAAACAGAAAAAAGTTAATTATATAGAGGGAAAAAACAAGTGAGTGTTGAATAAATTCCTTATACCATAAATTTATTAACTGAAAATTTAAACTATCAAAAATGATAAAGAGTGGAAACGGAAATAAAGGGGGTGCCATAGAATGAGCAACAATGAGATATTCGTGAGTCTTGACATCGGTACATCCAGTGTTAAGGTTATCATTGGTGAAATGTTAAATGATAATCTTAACATTATTGGAGTGGGAAATGTAAAATCTGAAGGTTTACGTAAAGGTACAATTGTTGATATAGATGAAACTGTTCATTCTATAAAAAAGGCAATTGAACAGGCAGAGAGAATGGTTGGGATATCTATTAGCCGAGTTGTGGTTGGTGTGGCAGGGAACCATATTCACTTGCAGCCATGTCATGGTGTTGTCGCAGTATCAAGTGATAACCGAGAAATCACTAATGAGGATATTCATCGCGTTATTGATGCTGCACAAGTTTTATCTATTCCTCCAGAAAGAGAAATTATTGATGTAATTCCAAAGCAATTTATTGTTGATGGTCTAGATGAAATTAATGATCCTCGTGGAATGATTGGTGTGCGTCTTGAGATGGAAGGAACCATATTTACAGGTTCTAAAACGGTATTACATAATTTATTACGCTGTGTAGAACGTGCAGGGTTAGAAGTAACAGACATAGGTTTACAAGCTTTAGCCGCAGGATCTATCGCTTTATCAAAGGATGAGAAAAATTTAGGTGTAGCCTTAATTGATATTGGTGGGGGTTCAACAAACATTTCAATCTTTGAGCATGGGAATCTTGTTTCAACAGTAGTTATCCCTGTAGGTGGCGAGCACATCTCGAAAGACTTGTCAATTGGACTTCGTACTTCAACTGAAGATGCTGAGAAAATTAAGCTTAAACATGGACATGCTTTTTATGATCATGCCTCTGAGGAAGAAATTTTTAGTGTTCCTATCATTGGAAGTGACCAGCATCAGCAATATAGTCAGTTAGAAATAGCAGACATCATTGAAGCTAGACTTGAAGAAATATTAGAACTTGTTTTACAGGAACTCAGGAAGCAAGGCGTTAAAGAACTTCCCGGTGGGTTTGTCCTCTCTGGTGGTGTTGTCACCATGCCTGGTGTTTTAGAACTAGCTCGAATCGTGCTGAATCATAATGTTCGAATTGCTATTCCGGATTATATAGGAGTTCGTGAACCACAGTATATTACGGGTGTAGGCTTAATTCAGTTTGCTTACAAAAATGCAAAGATACAAGGTAAGAAAATTAGCACTTCTGTATCTGTTGATTCAACAGATAGGAAAAATCAAAAAAATCAATCAGTAAAGCAAACTAAAACAGAAGTTGATAATATACAAAACAAAGTAAAAAAATTCTTTGGGTACTTTTTTGATTGATATAATGAGAATGTGGATTGGTAAGTGAAGTCCTAGCTTGAAAAGTTCATAGATATTAAAAGATTACAATTAATGAGTGTTAAAGATGGGGTTAGCTATTGTTTCGAGGAAGCGAATAGTTATTTGAAATATTGATGTTATTTCAAAAATGAAAAGTGTGACCATGTTCCTTTATTGGTATGTGGTATGGACTATAAGGAAAATGCTAGGAAATTGGTAAATTAGGAGGTCCTACTATGTTGGAGTTCGATACAAGTTTAGATCAGTTAGCAACAATTAAGGTAATCGGTGTTGGGGGCGGAGGAAACAATGCAGTCAACAGAATGATAGAACACGGAGTTCAAGGTGTGGATTTTATCGCTGTGAATACAGATGCTCAAGCATTAAATTTATCCAAAGCAGAAATAAAAATGCAAATTGGTGGAAAATCTACAAGAGGTCTTGGAGCTGGAGCGAATCCTGAAGTAGGAAAAAAAGCAGCTGAAGAGAGTCGTGAACAACTTGAAGAAGTGCTAAAGGGCGCGGATATGGTATTTGTTACTGCAGGAATGGGCGGAGGTACAGGTACTGGTGCTGCACCGGTAATTGCACAAATAGCACGTGATTTAGGAGCCTTAACTGTAGGGGTTGTAACTAGGCCTTTTACTTTTGAGGGAAGAAAGCGTCAAACACAAGCCTCTGGAGGCATTGCTGCAATGAAGGAAGCGGTAGATACATTAATCGTGATACCGAACGATCGCTTATTAGAAATTGTGGATAAAAACACTCCAATGCTTGAGGCTTTCCGTGAAGCAGATAATGTATTACGACAAGGGGTTCAAGGTATTTCGGATTTAATCGCCGTCCCAGGTTTAATTAACTTAGACTTTGCTGATGTTAAAACAATAATGTCAAATAAAGGTTCTGCTTTGATGGGTATTGGTGTTTCAACTGGTGAGAATCGTGCAGCAGAAGCAGCAAAAAGAGCTATATCAAGTCCTTTACTTGAAACTTCAATTGATGGTGCACAAGGTGTACTTATGAATATTAGTGGTGGATCAAATTTAAGCTTGTATGAAGTTCAAGAAGCTGCTGATATCGTTGCATCTGCTTCAGATGAAGATGTTAACATGATATTTGGATCGGTTATTAACGATAATTTGAAGGATGAGATTATTGTTACGGTAATTGCAACTGGATTTGAAGATAAAAACAATTCTGCTGAACCAAAATCATATCGTCCAAATTCTCAAATGAACAAGGGTGGTTCCCAAGTTACAAAGCGAGAAGGAAAGCGTGAGGAATCAATCACGAACCAAGGACAAAGTGAAGATGCTTTAGATATACCTACATTTTTGAGAAATCGTACTCGTCGTAGATAAAATAAATAGTAATCTAATCAGTAGGGGGAATCCTTACTGATTTTTTTATTTATAAGGCTACCCTGAAAATAAGGGGATCTTCGTTCCAGAACACTCGCTTTCCGTGGGGCGGGCGGTGAGCCCCTCGGCGATAGCGCCTGTTATTGCATTCATATTGCGGTGAGAAGTCATGGTCGCATATGCAATGTTCTGAGGGAGCATCGTTCCATCGGAAACACTACTGGATAACAAGTGGGGAAGGAAAAAGTTCTTCGTCAAAATGTAAAAAGCGATTCTCCTGTAACCGAAATTAATAACATCGTCTAAAAGATCCTTCTTTTGACTGAGTAGGTTTTAACTAATTTGATCCCCTCTGGAAGGCACTTTCTTAAGCATATGACAAAAGTTGTGTAAAACCTTCAAAATATCTATGCTCTTATCGGCATAAACTGACAGACTTCCAACTAGAATGTACTATATACTAGTTTTTACAAAGGAATTTTATAGAGTAATTCATAGATTAAGGTAAAGGTTGTGCTAGCTTGATGGTTTATTTAGATGCGATCTGGTTATTAAATCTTTGCATTGACGCATCTCTGATGTTGCTAACTTCCATTATCATTAAACGGAAAATACAATTAATTCGCCTCTTTCTTAGTGCATTAATTGGTTCATCGATTGTCCTATTTATGCTAACGCCATACTTCTCCGTGGTTAGTCATCCTTTGAGTAAGTTATTATTTTCCATTATCATGGTCCTAGTTGCCTTTGGATTTAAGCGATTTCGCTATTTCATTCAATCTTTATTGACATTCTATTTTTCCACTTTTATTTTGGGAGGAGGTTTGATTGGTGTTCACTTCTTTTTAAGTTCAGATATAGCCCTACTTAACGGATTAATTTCAACTAATTCTTCAGGGGCTGGAAGTCCTATTAGCTGGCTATTCGTTTTTATCGGATTTCCGATACTATGGTATTTTTCAAGAGCCAGATTAGAAGATATCGAACTAAACCATCTTATACACGATCAAATAGTTGAAGTTACTATTTGTATAGATGATCAAACACTCTCTTTAAAAGGTTTGATTGATAGTGGTAACCAGTTATATGACCCTATTACAAAATATCCTGTCATGATTCTGGATGTAAATAGTGCTAAAAGGTTTTTACCGCCAGAAATTCTTGGGAAATCAGTAGGGCTAGATGCGTTAACTCAAAATTCAGTCTATCATCCTTGGGAATCTAGGCTTCGCATAGTTCCATATCGTGGGGTAGGGCAGGAAAATGAGTTCTTAGTAGCTATAAAACCAGACTTAGTTTCCATTTTACAAAGAAATGAACTTATTAAAGTGAAGAAGGTACTAATAGGGCTTAGTAACTCCACACTATCAACTGACGGTAAATTCAACTGTATTATACACCCGAAAATGTTATTACAATCATCTATACAATCTGCTTAAGAGGGGGATAAATCATGCGACATTGGAAAATTCATATTACACTTTGGTGGTATAAGATCTTAATGAAATTAGGTATTAAAACAGACGAGATTTATTATATAGGCGGAAGTGAAGCCCTACCACCACCTCTCAACAAAGAAGAAGAGGCTGTGCTTTTGGAAAAACTTCCCCTGGGTGATAAAGCTACTAAATCTATACTTATCGAGAGAAACTTAAGGTTAGTAGTTTATATTGCGAGGAAATTTGAGAACACAGGTATTAATATTGAAGACCTAATTAGTATTGGTACAATAGGTCTTATAAAGGCAGTTAATACATTTAATCCCGAAAAGAAAATTAAACTTGCTACATATGCATCACGGTGTATTGAAAATGAAATTCTAATGTACTTACGGAGAAACAATAAAATTCGTTCAGAAGTTTCTTTCGACGAACCTTTAAATATTGACTGGGATGGAAATGAATTGCTTTTGTCCGATGTTTTAGGAACTGATGATGATATCATAACAAAAGATTTGGAAGCGAATGTTGAAAAGAAATTATTAATAAAAGCATTACACCAATTAAATGACAGAGAAAAACAAATTATGGAATTAAGGTTCGGACTTGTAGGTGGTGAGGAGAAAACACAGAAGGATGTTGCCGACATGCTAGGAATTTCCCAATCCTATATTTCAAGATTAGAGAAAAGAATTATTAAGAGACTAAGAAAGGAATTCAATAAAATGGTGTAATTCAAGAAAATAATAATCACTTAATAATATAATTTAGTGAAATTATGAGCCATATCAAGGGAAATCATACTAAAGATAAAATTCGAGTCTTTCATCTCAATAAGGTTGTGCATAAATTTCCCTCCTAAGGAGATACTTTACTATGTACAGCAACTCCTGTTAGGAGGGAATGAATTGACTCGAAATAAAGTAGAAATTTGTGGTGTTGATACTTCTAAACTACCGGTTCTGAAAAATGATGTGATGAGAGTACTTTTTAAGGAAATGCAAAGTGGGGACCTTTATGCTAGAGAAAAGCTTGTTAATGGAAATTTACGTCTTGTATTAAGTGTCATCCAAAGATTCAATAATAGAGGAGAGTATGTTGACGATTTGTTCCAGGTTGGCTGCATCGGTCTTATGAAATCAATTGATAATTTTGATCTTGGTCAAAATGTGAAATTCTCAACATATGCTGTTCCCATGATTATTGGGGAAATAAGAAGATATTTAAGAGACAATAACCCAATCCGAGTTTCTAGGTCCTTAAGAGATATTGCTTATAAGGCTCTACAAGTCAGAGAAAGATTAATGAGTGAGGTAGCTAGAGAACCCTCTGCAGCAGAAATAGCAAAAGAACTAGGTGTACCTCATGAGGAAATTGTATTCGCCCTAGATGCAATTCAAGATCCAGTGTCACTATTTGAACCGATTTACAACGATGGTGGAGATCCAATTTATGTAATGGATCAATTAAGTGATGAAAAAAATAAAGATATTCAATGGATTGAAGAACTAGCTTTAAAAGAGGGGATGAGACGATTAAATGACAGAGAAAAGCTCATTCTAAGGAAACGATTTTTCCAAGGTAAAACACAAATGGAAGTTGCTGATGAAATAGGCATTTCACAAGCTCAAGTCTCACGTTTAGAAAAAGCGGCTATAAAACAAATGAATAAAAACATTCAATCCTAAGAACTGTCTAGAGACAGTTCTTTTTATGTTCCTTTTAAGCATGATTGGGTTTCTAGTAAACATATATATAGGATAAGAAGTTCGATTAACACACTGCTATTTGATTATGTCCTAGAAGACCTTAGAAATCACAACTAACTAATTCAATATTTCTTGATGTAAAGAGCTGGATTAGAAGTAGAAATTTTTTTTTTGTCAACGGATTCATTTTGTATAGTAGGCTCTGGTATATGGTTTGTTCATGTTCATTTTCACTCTTGGATGTTCGTTTCGGCGAGGCATACGCCATGGTTCTTTTCACTATTCTGAAAGAGTGTTCTCAAACCTCGTACTTGCGCCTTCAGGTCTTCTGTGGATCGCTATTTCGTTAGTAGTTTCAATTAAATAAGCAGGGTATTAAGGAGAGGCAATTATTAAAGATCGTTATAGAAGGGTGATGGGAGTAATGGTGAAAATTTCAGAGTTTCAAATAAAGGATGTTGTCAATGTTGCAGATGGCAGAAGACTTGGCAATATTGGTGATCTTGAAATTAATTTAACAACTGGAAAAATTGATTCAATAATTATTAACTCTAACGGTAAGATGTTTGGACTGTTTGGCAAAGATGAAGAAGTTTTGATTCCATGGAGAAATATTGTGAAGGTGGGTACAGACGTTATCCTAGTTCGTTTTTATCAATCCTCTGATGAGTTTAAGGAGACTGTCCTTTAGTCCAGAAATGTCGTTCCCGTTTCTTAATCTTTTATGATAAAATAGATTATAAGGGGATACATCCCTTTCTTTAAAAATGATATTACTTTGCTTTTTTGTCATAGAAGTTTAATTTAAAGGAGATTTTTGATGGAGCCTTTCCAATTAATTAGCGACGAAATTTTGCAAATATCTGAATGGAAGAATAGGCATCCATCCCTAACAGTAGGATTTACGACAAAAAATGGTGGATATAGTAAAGAGCCTTTTGAATCTTTTAACTTAGGGTTACATGTAAAAGATTTGAACGAAAAAGTTCATCAAAATAGAATGAAGCTTTCAGAGATTACAGGATACTCGTTATCAAATTGGATTTGTTCTGAACAAGTGCATGATGCGAAGATTAAAAAAGTCTCTTTTAGTGATGCTGGCAAAGGTGTATTCAAATATGAAGATGGTATACCTCTTACTGACGGCGTATATACAAATGAGAAAGATATATTATTAACATCATGTTATGCAGATTGTGTTCCTTTATTTTTCTTTGCACCTAGAGAGAAGATGATTGGTCTCGCACATGCAGGTTGGAAGGGCACTGTAAGAGGTATTGCTTCTAAGATGGTAGAAACCTGGAGCTCTGAAGAAAGTATTTCACCAAAAGATATTTTTGTAACGATAGGTCCTTGTATCCAGAGTTGCTGCTATATAGTGGATGATATTGTCATACAAGATGTTAAAAGTATTAGAGAAATCTCATCTGAAAAGAAACCATTCAAGCAAGTATCAGAGGGTCAATTTTCCTTGGACTTACCTTTACTTAATAATTATCTTCTACGAATGATGGGTATTAAGGAAGATCATATAGAAATATCATCTTTGTGCACTTCTTGTGAAAAGAATCTGTTTTTCTCACACCGTAGAGATCAAGGGAATACAGGTAGAATGATGAGTTTTATTGGCTATACTGGAGAGTGATAAATTTTGTCAATTAAAGAAAATGTAACTGAAATTAAACGCAAAATAGTTGAAACTTGTCAGAGGTCTAACCGTAACGCAAATGATGTTACTATTGTGGCAGTGACAAAATATGTTACTATTGATTCAGCGGAAAAGGTCACTCAAGCTGGGATTAAACACATAGGTGAGAATCGTGATGAAGGTCTTCTAGAAAAGAAGAGTGCACTTTCAAACAATTTAACATGGCACTTTATTGGAACTCTTCAAACTAGGAAGGTTAAAGAAATAATAAACGAAATTGATTACATACATTCATTAGATCGAATCTCATTAGCAAAAGAAGTAAATAAGCGATCTCTAAAAGAAATGAAGTGTTTTGTTCAAGTTAATGTTTCTGGTGAAGAATCAAAACATGGAATAAGGAAACAGGATACGATTGATTTTATTAAAAATCTTAGTGCATTTGAGAAAATAAAAGTTGTAGGGCTTATGACAATGGCACCTCATACAATTGATAAAGAAGCTGTCAGAAGGTGCTTTAAAGATCTTAATAGATTACGTAGTGATGTACAAGCCTTGCAGCTACCATATGCTCCGTGTTCTGAGCTTTCAATGGGAATGTCAAACGACTTTGAAATTGCAGTTGAAGAGGGTGCCACGTTCCTTCGCATAGGGTCATCATTATTTGAAGAGTAGAAGTAGAAGTGATATACAGCAGTAGTCTAGCCCAAGGTAGCTGCATTAAGGAGGAAAGTAATGACGATGAAGTCAAAGTTGAAAAATTTTTTCGCTCTCGACGAAACGTATGAATACAGTGATCATGGGAGCCAAATAGAAGAAGATAAATTTCAAGTTTCTCGTTCTTCAAAACACCTACAAAGTACCAAACAGAATGTGGTAAACCTTCAAAGTGTACAAAATGCTACTTCAAAAATGATTTTGTTTGAACCAATGGCTTATTCAGAAGCGCAGGAGATAGCAGACCATTTAAAAAATAGACGGTCTGTTGTTATAAATTTACAAAAGATTTCTCGCGATCAAGCTCTTCGAATTGTTGATTTTTTAAGTGGAACCGTGTATGCAGTTGGTGGAGAAATTCAAAAGATAGGATCAAATATTTTCTTATGTACACCTGATAATGTAGACGTTTCAGGTAATATATCAGATAGCCAAATTGACGAAGAATTATCTGGGAAGAGGTGGTAAAATGGAGACGATTTTAGAAATATTATTAACATTAATTAGAGTTTATTCATACGCATTAATTGGTTACATTCTGTTATCATGGTTTCCAAATGCAAGAGAAAGTGGATTTGGACAGTTTCTTGCAAAAATTTGTGAACCGTACTTAGAGCCGTTTAAAAAGATCATTCCGCCACTTGGAATGATAGATATTTCTCCGATTGTTGCAATATTTTTATTGAATTTTGCAAGTCTAGGATTACAGTCATTATTTGGAATGTTAGGACTTACATGAGCAAAGAGGGGATCTTATGAATGGATTCCCTTTCTTTAGAATCAAGTTTTTTTTGTGGAATTAAGGAGAACTAGTATGGAGATTTATCAGCACTTCAGGCCAGAGGAACAAGCTTTTATTGACCAAGTGCTCCAGTGGAAAGAAACGGTTAAATTCACTCATCAGTTGAAGCTAACTGATTTCTTAGATCCAAGAGAGCAATATATCTTAAAAAGTTTAATGGGGGAAGACAATGACATTCATTTTGCATTTTATGGTGGAAGTCAAGATGTAGAACGTAAGCGAGCATTACTATTTCCAGATTACTATGTCCCGTCACTGGAAGACTACCAGGTTTGCTTGTTTGAAGTTCAATATCCACATCGATTTGTTACAATAGAACACCCTCAAGTATTGGGCTCATTAATGTCTTTAGGTTTAAAGCGATCTAAATTCGGAGATATTTTGATGGATAATCACTTAATACAAGTAATAATACCTAGTGAAATAGCTAATTTCATATTACATAACTTACTATCAATTGGACGAACAAAGGTATCTTTATCTGAGGTTCCGATGAAAGACTTAATTCATATTGTGAACGATTGGAAAGAAGAGGTACTTACGGTTTCTTCTATGAGACTAGATGTCATGATTTCTGAAGTTTATTCCCTTTCTAGGTCGAAAGCAGCACCAATTATTAAAGCTGGTACTGTTAAGGTGAATTGGAAGAGGGTCGAAGAAACTTCCTTTGAATGTAGGGAAGGAGATATGATTTCTGTAAGAGGATACGGAAGGTGCAAAATACTAGGAATTGATGGGAAAACAAAACGTGAAAAATGGCGAATTACAGTTGGTAAAGTAAAATAATTCAAAAAAATTTTACTTATTGAAGGTATTCGATTTGATTTTGTCGAATTAAGAGTAAAATTGTAAATAAAAAAGATTCTGGAGGTGGCAGTTGTGCCATTAACACCATTGGATATTCATAATAAAGAGTTTGCTAGAGGATTTCGTGGGTATGATGAAGATGAAGTGAATGAGTTTTTGGACCAAGTGATTAAAGATTATGAATTAGTAATACGCGAGAAAAAAGAATTAGAAGAAAGAGCGATCGAACTAAAAGAAAGACTAGGGCACTTTTCAAATATTGAAGATACTTTAAATAAATCGATTTTAATTGCCCAAGAAACAGCTGAAGACGTAAAGAGAAATGCTACAAAAGAAGCAAAGCTTATAGTAAAAGAAGCAGAAAAAAATGCTGATCGTATTATAAATGAATCTTTAACAAAGGCAAGAAAGATAACATTTGAAATTGATGATTTGAAAAAACAATCGAAAGTTTTTCGCAATCGATTTAAAATGTTGATTCAAGCACAATTGGAATTAATTGATAATGACGATTGGGACCACCTTATGGAAATAAATAAAGAGATAACTGTGCCAGATTTGGAAAAAGACCAAGACGAATAAAATCTTGACGAAATCGAAATTTTTACATATAATTCATTAACAACAATAGTCAGAATAAATGTATAGACTTTGATAGGGACAGTATTCCTTTTTTAAACAAACTGTTTAAAGCGAATCGAGGGTGGTGAAAGCTCGATACAGGTGAAAGGAAGAATATCACCCTTAAGTTCCATGCTGAAGTAATAGTAGGCAATGGCGTGTCATTCTCGTTACGAATTCAAGTGGACTTTTTATCAATGTAATTGACCTGCCCAAAGTAATGAGTGGTTTAAGTCTATAAGGGTGGTACCGCGAGACCTTCTCGTCCCTTTTGGGATAGAGGTCTTTTTTTTGTTGTTATTACAAGATGATTTTGGACATGATGAAAGTGAAGAAAATTGGAGGAATTAAGATGGAATATAAAGACACATTATTAATGCCTAAAACTGAGTTTCCAATGAGGGGGAACCTCCCGAATCGAGAGCCTGAGATTCAGTCAAAATGGTCGGAAATGAATATATATAAGAAGGTACAGGAAAGAACAAAAAATAGACCGTTGTATGTTTTACATGATGGGCCTCCATATGCTAATGGAGACCTTCATATGGGTCATGCATTAAATAAGGTTCTAAAAGATTTTATTGTCCGTTATAAGTCAATGAGTGGTTACTGTGCGCCATATGTTCCAGGTTGGGATACTCATGGACTTCCAATCGAGACCGCACTAACCAAAAATAAAAAAGTGAATCGTAAAGAGCTTTCTGTAGCAGAGTTTAGAAAGTTATGTGCAGAATATGCATATGGTCAAATTGATAGCCAACGTGAACAATTTATGCGTTTGGGTGTCCGTGGAGATTGGTATAATCCATATATTACACTTGATCCGGCATACGAAGCTCAGCAAATTAAAGTATTTGGAGAAATGGCAAAAAAGGGTTATATCTATAAGGGACTTAAACCCGTCTACTGGTCTCCATCTAGTGAATCAGCATTAGCTGAAGCAGAAATTGAGTATCAAGATAAGCGATCTGCGTCTATTTATGTTGCTTTTGATGTTCGTGATGGAAAAGGTATATTAGCAGGTGATGAAAAAATCATTATATGGACGACTACTCCATGGACGATTCCTGCAAACCTTGGAATAACTTTAAATCCAGATATAGATTATAGTGTAGTTAAGGTAGATCAGCAAAAATATATTGTAGCTACGGCTCTTATTGAGGAAGTCACAAAAGTACTGGAATGGGAAAAGGCTGAAATCGTTAAAACTTTTAAGGGACTTGAACTAGAGGGAATAACCACGAAGCACCCAATTTATGATCGAGACTCTCTTGTTATGGTAGGTGAACATGCTACGACTGAATCAGGCACAGGATGTGTTCATACTGCACCTGGTCACGGAGAAGATGACTTTATCGTAGGTCAGAAATACAATTTGGATGTGTTATGTCCTGTCGATGAAAAGGGTTATATGACATCTGAGGCTCCAGGGTTTGAAGGCGTTTTTTATGAAAATGCAAATAAACAGATTACAGAAAAACTTCAAGAAGTTGGTGCGCTTCTGAAATTAAGCTTTATCACTCACTCCTATCCACATGACTGGAGAACAAAAAAACCAACAATTTTCCGAGCAACAGCACAGTGGTTTGCTTCAATAAAGGACTTCAGACAAGATTTATTACAGGCTATACAAGATACAAAATGGGTTCCTGCATGGGGAGAAACTAGACTTTTCAATATGGTTCGTGATCGTGGAGATTGGTGTATTTCTCGTCAACGTGTATGGGGTGTTCCAATTCCAGTTTTTTATGGGGAAAATGGAGAGCCAATTATAACCGATGAAACAATTGATCATGTTTCTGCCTTATTTAGAGAGCATGGCTCTAATATCTGGTTTGAACGAGAAGCAAAGGAATTACTTCCTGAAGGATTCAAACACGAATCAAGTCCAAATGGTCACTTTACAAAGGAAACCGATATTATGGATGTTTGGTTTGACTCTGGTTCATCTCATCAATCAGTTCTAGAAGAACGACCAGATCTACAAAGGCCTGCTGATCTTTATTTAGAAGGATCAGATCAATACCGTGGGTGGTTCAACTCTTCTTTATCTACTGGAGTAGCTGTTACAGGTAAAGCGCCTTATAAAGCAATCTTAAGTCACGGTTTTGCTTTAGATGAGCAGGGCAGAAAAATGAGTAAATCTATTGGAAATGTTATTTTACCAAGTAAAATTAACAATCAATATGGAGCCGAAATCTTACGTTTATGGATTGCATCTGTCGATTTTCAATCAGATGTTCGTGTATCAGATAATGTATTTAAACAAGTATCTGAGGTTTACCGAAAAATCCGTAATACTTTCCGTTTTCTTCTTGGAAATCTATCTGACTTTAATTACCAGACTAATGCAGTCAGTTATGAAGACTTACGAGAAGTAGATCAATACATGCTCGTAAAATTAAATAAACTTATCGATAAAGTGAAAAAATCATATGAATCTTATGAATTTGCTGGTATTTATCATGCGGTTCATAATTTCTGCACAATCGAATTGAGTTCGTTTTATTTGGATTTTGCTAAGGATATTTTATACATTGAATCTGAAAACCATCAAGATAGACGTGCTATTCAAACAGTATTATACGAATCCCTTTTAACCTTAACCAAACTTGTAGCACCGATTCTTCCACATACAGCGGATGAAGTATGGCCGTTTATTCCAGGAATGGAGGAAGAGAGTGTTCAACTTGTTGATATGCCGGTATCAAGTGAACTTCCTAAATCGGTAGAGATTGAAAAGAAATGGGATCAGTTTATGCTTCTAAGAGACGATGTACTTAAAGCTCTTGAGATGGCCCGTAATGAAAAAATTATAGGGAAATCACTCACAGCAAGTGTAACTTTATATACAAATAAGAAATCAAATGAATTATTGCAATCTATTCAAGAGGATTTAAAACAGTTATTTATTGTATCTAATGTTGAACTCGGTGGAGATTTGGAAGATGCACCTGAATTTGCTCCTAAATTTGAGAATGTATCCATTCATATAACAGCGGCTGATGGTGAAACTTGTGAACGATGCTGGGTAGTTTCTAAGGATGTTGGTCAAGAACTAGAACATCCAACACTTTGTAAACGTTGTGCTGATGTCATAAAGACTAGTTATACTGAATAAATTATGGGAGGCTACCTTGACTATATGTTAGGGATAGCCTCTTTCTTTGTTTTATTTTTACAGGAATGTATTTCTATTCTAAAATTTAGATTTGGTATTGTGATATGCAAAGAACGAAAGGAAAAAGTTGTTGCTTCTAATTTTCTGTCCTCCGGTTACACTATCTCTTAAGTAGCAAAGAGAAAACCATTTAAGAGGAGGAATTTCGATGAACATCGATTATACGGACCTTTATTCTGAACTTCTCATGATGAAAATGGAACTTGAACGTAGTGTACTTAAAGGTACAGTAAATTATAGTCAAGAACTTGCTAGCGAACCACTATTTCAATCTAAAAAAGATGAGAAGAAATTACTTATTCAGAAACACATCAAAGACGATTTAATGGACGTTAATCATGCTATTTCAAAACTTGAATTTGGTTTTTATGGATTTTGCGAAGATACAGGTGAACGAATACCATACGAGAAATTAAAAACGATACCTACGGCAAGAAGCATTCATGACTTTTGTTATAAAGACTTAGTTAGAGTGTAACTTTAACAAAAGGAAGATATTATTCCATCCATTTATTAAAGACTCTAATCGAATATAAAGATGTTGTTATTGTAGTTGTTTTCATTAACGAGTGGCTATCCTCCCCGAGTAGACCACTTAACTTTAAACTTGGCTCAGTTAAAGCTCAATGTTGATTTTTCAAACGAAGATCCCCTTATTTTCAGGGTAGCCTTAAACTTAATTCTAGCGAATAGATAATATATGTCATATAATTTATCTTTAATTGTCCGTTTTAACAATACTGTGATAAAATCAATAAGTATCTTATAAGAATCGGGGGAATTAGTGTTGGTATACTATGTCATAGCACTAATGATTATTTTGTTAGATCAGGTAAGCAAATGGTTAGTAGTATCTCATATGGAATTAGGACAAAACATTCCTCTAATAAATGACTTCCTTTATTTAACGTCACATCGAAATGCAGGAGCAGCATGGGGAATATTGCAAGGGCAAATGTGGTTTTTCTATATTATAACTACAATTGTTATCATTGGTATTATTGTCTTTATTCAGCGACTGAAAGAACAAGAAAAATTAGTTGGTTGGGCTCTAGGTCTTATGTTAGGTGGAGCAATTGGAAATTTCATTGACCGATTAATTCGTAAGGAAGTCGTAGATTTTATAAATACATACATTTTTACTTATGATTTTCCGATATTTAATGTGGCAGATTCGGCATTAGTAATCGGTGTTGGTCTTTTCTTCATTCATACTTTATTAGAAGGAAAGCAAGAAAAGGAGAAACAGAATGGAACAAGTGAATTACACAATTAATAAAGAACAGCATTTAGAAAGACTTGATAAGTTCTTAACAGGAATGAACGAAGAGTGGTCTCGCTCCCAAATCCAGCAGTGGATTAAAGATGGGAATGTAACTGTTAATGGACATGAATCCAAGGGGAATTACAAATGTAAAACAGCTGATGAGATTGTCGTGACAATCCCAGATCCAGTTTCCCTTGACGTAGTACCAGAAGAGATGGATTTGACATACTATTACGAGGATTCCGATGTATTAGTCGTTAATAAGCCAAGAGGAATGGTCGTACATCCTGCGCCTGGTCATCACTCAGGAACCTTAGTAAACGGTCTAATGGCTCATTGCACAGATTTATCTGGAATCAATGGAGTTATGAGACCAGGGATTGTTCACCGAATTGATAAGGACACATCTGGCTTATTAATGGTTGCTAAAAATGATATAGCTCACGAATCCTTAGTTAATCAATTAGTAAAAAAATCAGTGACCAGAAGATATAAGGCGATTGTTCATGGAATTATTCCTCATGATAAAGGAACCATCGATGCTCCAATTGGTCGAGATGAAAATGACAGACAAAGTATGACTGTTACTGAAAAGAATAGTAAAGATGCTGTTACTCATTTTCAGGTATTAGAAAGGTTTAAAGACTTCACATTTGTTGAGTGTCAACTCGAGACTGGAAGAACTCATCAAATCCGTGTGCACATGAAATACATCGGCTACCCATTAGCGGGAGACCCGAAATATGGGCCGAAGAAAACGATTGAATTAGAAGGTCAAGCTCTTCATGCTGGTGTCCTTGGCTTTGATCATCCTAGAACAGGTCAATACCTCGAATTTGAAGCTCCAATACCAGTTGAATTTGAAGAAGTTCTAGACATGCTTAGAAAAAGAAGTTGACAAAATTCGAGCCCACTGACATAATGAATATAATATTATATGGCCCTTTAACACAGTCCCGTGAGACTGAGAAGGAATCGGAGTAGTGCATAGGATACGCGTATCCTATTAGTACTATTAATCTGTCCTCTCACTACGGTGGGAGGACTTTTTATTTCTTTGCTCTGTTAAAGCTCCTTGTTGATTTTTTAAGAAAGTTGATGGAAATGTAAGGTGCGAGACTCCAGCGGGACAGGTGAGACACCGAAGGCGAAAGTGCCGAGTTGGCTCACTGCCCGCCCCGCGAAAAGCGAGCATCCTGCAGCTGAAATCAACAACAACGTTTAACAAAGCCTATTTCTTAAGGGGATTTTTTAAAAAAAGAGGTGAAGAGATTGTCTCAAAAAGCTGTCGTACTTGATGATCAAGCGATTAGACGTGCATTAACAAGAATTGCCCATGAAATTATTGAGCATAATAAAGGTATTGAAAATTGTGTGATTGTGGGAATAAAAACAAGGGGAATATATTTAGCTAAAAGGTTAGCTGAAAAAATTGAGCAAATAGAAGGTAAATCAATACCTGTTGGTGAAGTGGATATTACACTTTACAGAGATGATCTCTCAAAAAAGACTGAAGATCATGAGCCATTGGTTAAGGGTTCCAATTTACCTGTTGATATTACGAATCAGAAAGTAATCCTAGTTGATGATGTATTATTTACAGGAAGAACCGTCCGAGCAGGAATGGATGCATTAATTGATATGGGTAGACCAGCACAAATCCAACTAGCTGTATTAGTAGATAGAGGTCACCGAGAGCTTCCAATCAGAGCTGATTTCGTTGGGAAAAATATTCCTACCTCAAGTTCAGAAAAAATAGAAGTAGAATTACATGAAGTGGATGGTGCAGATCAAGTCACGATTCATGAGTTGAAGAAAATATAAAACATTACCCTTTTAAGATTAGTCCAGAGAGACTAGCAAAGGGTAGGATGTGCTTACGTTTTTGTAAGGTTATCCTGCCTCTTTGCAAACACGCAAAGAGGCTTTGTTGTTTAGAAAAATGAAAGTATAAAAAAAGAAAGAACTATTTAGGGGGAAAACACATGAAAACTAAAAATGATATGATTCTAGACATCCATGAAAAACCAACACCACTTAATTGGTTTTCACTAAGCTTTCAGCACTTATTCGCCATGTTTGGCGCAACAGTTTTAGTACCATTTCTGACAGGTTTAAGTCCTGCAGTCGCACTAATATCAAGTGGTCTCGGGACGTTAGCTTTCTTACTTATAACTAAAGGTCAAGTGCCAGCTTATTTAGGCTCATCATTTGCCTTTATTGCACCCATTATAGCTGCCCAAGCATTGGGGGGACCAGAAGCTGCTATGTTTGGAAGCTTCTTAGCTGGTATCCTTTACGGAATTGTGGCACTCATCATCAAAGCAGTTGGACATAAATGGCTAATGCGTCTATTACCACCAGTAGTGGTCGGTCCAGTCATCATCGTCATCGGATTAGGCTTAGCAGGGGTTGCAGTCAATATGGCCATGCTTGAAAATCCAGGTGATAGTTCAACATATAGCTTGATACACTTTTCAGCTGCTATAGTCACTTTACTACTCACAATCATGTTTTCTATATTTTTGAAAAAAGGATTCTTTAGTCTAATTCCAATATTATTAGGAATTGTTGGTGGATATATTTATTCATACTTTGTTGGATTAGTTAATTTTAAAGGAGTTATTGAAGCTAAATGGTTTCAAATGCCTGAATTCGTAACATTTTACACCGGTGTAGACTTTTCGATGAATATCATTTACCTTATGGTTCCAGTTGCTATTGTTACATTATCGGAACATATTGGACACCAAATGGTCCTGAGTAAGGTAGTTGATCGAGATTTAATCAAAAAGCCTGGCTTACATCGTTCCATAATGGGAGATGGTGTAGCTACTATTATCGCATCATTAATTGGTGGGCCACCGAACACAACGTACGGTGAAAATATTGGTGTATTAGCCATTACAAGAGTATATAGTGTCTTTGTCATTGCAGGAGCAGCAATTTTTGCTATCGCATTTGGATTCGTTGGTAAGATTAGTGCATTAATCAGCTCAATCCCTACACCAGTTATGGGCGGAGTATCCATTCTATTATTTGGTATCATAGCTTCATCTGGTCTACGTATGATGATTGATTCTAAGGTTGACCTTGGACAAAATAGAAACCTGATTATTTCATCTGTTATCCTTGTCATTGGAATTGGTGGAGCAATCGTTAAGGTATCAGAAAACTTTGAATTACACGGAATGGCTTTAGCTGCCATTTTAGGTATACTATTAAATGTTGTTCTTCCCGGCAGAGAAGTTGTATCAGGTGACTTGTATGACGCAAAAGATGAACTAACTGAATAAACCACCTTTTAACTAAAGTCCAGAGAGGCTTGGAAGGGTGTGTTGGGTGTGGGGGTACGCAACCTCACCCTAACTTCTCACACCCTTTTCTTGTAAAAGGGTGTTTTTTTATAGGCTCTGTTAAACTTCGATGTTGATATCAGCTGCAGTAAAATCGCTTTCCGCGGGGAGGCGGTGAGCCAACTCGGTACTTGTGCCTTCGGTGTCTCACATCTTCCACTTTAATCAACTCGTTAATAAATTAACAATGTGCTTTAACAGAGCTTTAATATAAAGGGGGTAATATGGGTTGAAGCATTTAGTGAAGATGAGTGATTTGTCTGTTTCAGAAATTCAAGATATTTTAGATCAAGCAAGAAGATTTGAACATGGAGAAGTTTGGAAAGCTGAAACAGATAAATTTGTTGCAAATTTATTCTTTGAACCGAGTACAAGAACTCGCTTTAGCTTTGAAGTGGCCGAGAAGAAACTAGGTTTACAGGTTGTAAACTTTGAATCAGAAAATTCTAGTGTTCAAAAAGGAGAAACTCTCTATGACACTGTAAAGACACTAGAAGCAATAGGAGTTGACGCTCTGGTAATTCGTCATACTATGGACAATTATTTTGAAGAAATCATCCCTCATATAAATATACCGATACTAAATGCTGGTGATGGCTGTGGTCATCATCCAACACAATCCTTGTTGGATTTATATACGATCGAGCAGGAGTTTCATAGTTTTAAAGATTTGAATGTTGTAATTGTGGGTGATATTAAACATAGTCGGGTTGCACGATCGAATGCTGATGTATTAAATAGATTGGGAGCAAATGTTTACTTTTCGGGCCCACGAGAATGGCATGATGAAGTTAACTCGAAAGGAATACATCTACCTATAGATGAAGCTATACAAATTGCTGATGTTGTGATGTTACTGCGAATTCAACATGAAAGACATGTAGAGAAGATGGGGCTAATACAATCAGACTATCACAACTTACATGGTCTAACTTTAGAGCGAGAGAAAAAAATGAGATCAGGAAGTATCATCATGCATCCTGCTCCAATAAATAGAAACGTAGAAATTGCTGATGATTTAGTAGAATGTGAGCGCTCAAGAATCTTTAAACAAATGAAAAATGGTGTATATATAAGAATGGCTGTACTAAAACAAGCTTTGGAAAATTAAAAGGGGGTAAAGAATGATGGCAACTATTCTGAAAAATGGACAAAGGCTAAATGAAGAAGGACATTTAGAGAGTTTTGAAATAAAGATTGAAGGTGGAAAGGTAATTGAATTAGGACGGACATTAGTAGCATCACCGACAGATGAGATTATTGATGTGAATAATCAGCTTATAGTACCTGGTCTTGTAGATTTACATGTTCATTTACGTGAACCTGGCGGAGAGCACAAAGAAACAATTGAAACGGGTACTCTAGCAGCAGCAAAGGGTGGATTTACGACTATTGCGGCAATGCCAAACACAAGACCGGTTCCTGATACAAGGGAACAAATGGAATGGCTCCAAGCTCGAATTAATGAAACGGCACATGGTAGAGTTCTTCCTTACGCAGCAATCACTATTAGACAGTTAGGTGATACATTAACTGACTTTAATGCTCTTAAGGTTGCTGGGGCTTTTGCCTTTACAGACGATGGAGTTGGAGTTCAAAGCGCGGGAATGATGCTGAAAGCCATGAAGCATGCAGCAAAACTTGATATGGCGATTGTCGCTCATTGTGAGGATAATTCGCTTATTAACAAAGGGTCCGTGCACGAAGGCACTTTTTCAGAGAAGAATAAGCTTAACGGAATTCCATCGGTTTGTGAAGCGATTCATATCGCTCGAGATGTTTTATTAGCTGAAGCTACTGGTTGCCACTACCATGTTTGTCACATAAGTTCGAAAGAATCTGTCCGAGTAGTAAGGGATGCTAAAAAAGCGGGTATTCGTGTAACTGCGGAAGTCACTCCTCACCATCTTCTTTTATGTG
This sequence comes from Bacillus sp. (in: firmicutes), assembly GCA_041611945.1. Taxonomy (GTDB): domain Bacteria; phylum Bacillota; class Bacilli; order Bacillales; family SA4; genus Bacillus_BS. The sequence goes on along the minus strand of JBFILZ010000001.1, from coordinate 65,231 downwards.
AAGAAGATATTCCAGGACTAGATCCAAATTTTAAAATGAACCCTCCACTTAGAGGGAAGAAGGATCAAGAAGCTCTTATTGAAGGGCTCTTAGATGGAACGATTGATTTCATAGCAACCGATCATGCACCACATACTTCGAATGAAAAGAATGAGGGAATGATGCTGGCACCATTTGGTATTGTAGGGTTAGAAACAGCATTTCCACTGTTGTATTCACATTTTGTTGAAAAAGGAATTATTTCATTAAAACAGTTGGTCGACTTTTTGACTGTAAAACCAGCTGCTGCATTTAACCTTCCTTACGGTAGGTTACAAGTAGGAGCAGATGCAGATTTAACAGTAATAAACTTAGATGCAGAAGAAGTAATAGATCCTACAACATTTTTATCGAAGGGCAAAAATACTCCTTTCTCAGGATGGAAGTGTAAAGGGTGGTCACAGCTAACAATGGTTTCAGGAAAGATCGCTTGGGAAAAGGAGAGTGCGAGAGTATGAAAAGACAACTCATATTAGAGGATGGAACAGTGTTTGTTGGAGAAGGTTTTGGTAGTATAGATCAAACAATCGGAGAAGTAGTATTTAATACAGGGATGACAGGCTATCAAGAAATCCTTTCAGACCCATCTTATTGTGGTCAAATAGTCACACTCACGTACCCATTAGTAGGTAATTATGGCATTAATAGAGATGACTTTGAATCTATTATCCCTGCAATATCTGGATTTATTGTTAAAGAAGTATGTGAACTTCCTTCTAATTTCAGAAGTCAATATACATTAGATGAATATTTTAAAGCTAAGAATATTCCTGGTCTATCGGGGATTGACACCCGCAAGCTTACAAGAATTATTCGTCAATACGGAACTTTAAAGGGTGCATTATGCTCGTTAGATGTTGATGTACATGAAGTGATATCTTCATTAAAAAACGAAGAACTTCCAAGCAATCAAGTTCAACAAGTATCTACAAAGGATCCTTATCCGAGTCCTGGAAGAGGTGATCGTGTTGTACTAGTAGATTTTGGGATGAAGCACGGTATTTTACGAGAATTAACAAAGCGAAAATGTGATGTGATTGTGGTTCCTTACAATATTACTGCAAAAGAAATTTTACAACTTAACCCTGATGGAATCATGTTAAGTAATGGGCCTGGAGATCCGAAGGATGTACCAGATGCCATTGAAATGATCAGAGAAATCGTCGGGAAAGTCCCCCTATTCGGAATATGTCTAGGACATCAATTGTTCGCACTAGCCTGTTATGCCAATACAGAAAAGATGAAATTCGGACATCGTGGATCAAATCACCCGGTTAAGCAACTTTCTACAGGAAAAGTAGCAATTACAGCCCAAAATCACGGTTATACAGTAGAGGAATCTTCACTTCTAAATACTAGATTAGAAGTAACACATATTGCCTTAAATGACGGAACAGTCGAAGGCTTACGACATCTAGATTACCCAGCATTTACGGTTCAATACCACCCTGAGGCATCACCAGGACCTGAGGATGCCAATGGATTATTTGATGAATTTCTAGCAATGATTGAACAAAGCAAAAAGGAAGGGGTCATGGATCATGCCTAAACGTCAGGATATTGAAACCATACTTGTTATTGGGTCAGGACCAATTGTTATTGGTCAAGCAGCAGAATTTGACTATGCGGGTACACAGGCCTGCCAGGCATTAAGAGAAGAAGGATATAAGGTTATTCTTGTAAACTCCAATCCGGCAACGATTATGACAGATACTGAAATTGCAGATAAAATATATATTGAACCATTAACAGTTGAATTTTTAAGCAAAATTATTCGTAAAGAACGTCCAGATGCTATTCTTCCAACACTTGGGGGACAAACAGGTTTAAATATGGCGGTTGAACTTTCAAGGGCCGGTGTCCTAGAAGAATGTAAAGTGGAGATTTTAGGAACAAAACTTTCAGCGATAGAACAGGCAGAAGATCGAGATTTATTTCGCCAGCTAATGAACAAGCTCGATCAGCCAGTTCCTGACAGCGATATTATTCATACTTTAGAAGAGGCCTATACATTTGTTGCTGAAGTAGGCTATCCAGTAATTGTTCGCCCTGCTTATACATTAGGAGGTACTGGCGGAGGAATATGTGAAAATGAAGAAGAACTGATTGAAACTGTGACTGGTGGGTTAAAGAGTAGTCCTGTAACTCAATGTTTATTAGAAAAAAGCATTGCAGGCTTTAAGGAAGTAGAATACGAAGTTATGAGAGACAGCTCAGACCATGCAATAGTTGTTTGTAACATGGAAAATATTGATCCAGTTGGTGTTCATACAGGAGACTCCATCGTTGTCGCACCGAGTCAAACATTGAGCGATCGTGAATACCAGTTATTGAGAAACGCTTCATTAAAAATTATTCGTGCCCTTAAAATCGAAGGCGGTTGTAACGTTCAGTTAGCTCTAGATCCTGATAGCTTTCAATACTATGTTATTGAAGTGAATCCTAGGGTAAGTCGTTCATCTGCACTAGCTTCAAAGGCGACGGGATATCCAATCGCCAAGTTAGCAGCAAAAATTGCAGTCGGTTTAACCCTAGATGAGATGATGAACCCAGTAACTGGGAAAACTTATGCTTGCTTTGAACCAGCTCTTGACTATATTGTGACAAAGATTCCAAGATGGCCATTTGATAAGTTCGAATCAGCTAATCGTAAGCTTGGAACACAAATGAAGGCAACAGGTGAAGTTATGGCAATCGGTAGAACGTTTGAAGAGTCCATTCTTAAAGCAATTCGTTCTCTTGAAGCCAATGTTTATCATCTTACTGAAGCTGCGTTCGAAACTTTATCTGATGAGGAGCTAGAACGTCGTATAACAAAAGCTGACGATGAACGACTATTTATTGTCGGTGAAGCATTGCGAAGAGGCTATTCAATTGATCAAATTTTTGAATGGAGTAAAATTGATCGCTTCTTTCTTCATAAGTTTTGGAGAATCGTTCAAATGAATGCTGAAGTAAAAGAGCATCCATCGAATCTAGAGGTTTTGACAAAAGCAAAACGAATGGGCTTCTCTGATATTGCCATCTCAAAGTTATGGAATATGCCAGAGCTTGAACTATATAACATAAGAAAACAAGAAGGGCTCTTACCAGTTTACAAAATGGTGGATACTTGTGCAGCAGAGTTTGAATCTTCAACTTCTTACTTCTATGGGACTTATGAGGAGGAAAATGAGTCTGTTCCAACCAATAAGGAAAGCGTAATAGTTCTGGGATCTGGTCCTATTCGGATCGGTCAAGGAATCGAGTTTGATTATGCAACAGTCCATTCTGTTTGGGCAATTAAAGAGGCTGGTTATGAAGCGATTATTATTAACAATAACCCAGAGACGGTTTCTACTGACTTCAGCATTTCTGACAAACTCTACTTTGAACCTTTAACAGTTGAAGATGTTATGCATGTAATAGAAGTAGAAAAACCACTTGGGGTCATAGTCCAATTCGGTGGGCAAACAGCGATTAATCTTGCAGCTGGTTTAGCTGAAAAAGGTGTTCGCATTCTAGGAACTTCGCTTGAGGATTTAGACCGTGCTGAAAACAGAGATAAATTTGAAAGCACCCTTTCTAAGCTTGGTGTTCCTCAACCAGAAGGTAAAACAGCAACATCTGTTGAAGAAGCAGTTGTAATTGCTGAAAGAATCGGATATCCAGTCCTAGTTCGTCCTTCATATGTTCTTGGTGGTCGCGCAATGGAAATTGTGTATCAACAGGAAGAACTTCTGCACTATATGAAAAATGCTGTTAAGGTAAACCCGCAGCATCCGGTACTTATCGATCGATATTTGACAGGAAAAGAGATTGAAGTAGATGCCATATCTGATGGTGAAACAGTTTATATTCCAGGAATAATGGAACACATTGAGCGTGCAGGAGTACACTCAGGGGATTCAATTGCCGTTTATCCTCCGCAAAGCTTATCAGATGATTTAAAGCAGCAAATCATTGACTATACTATTGCTCTTGCAAAGGGACTAAATATTATCGGGCTACTTAACATTCAGTTTGTTATTTCAAAGGGTAGTGTATATGTACTAGAAGTAAATCCAAGATCCAGCCGTACAGTTCCATTTTTGAGTAAGATCACTGGTGTATCAATGGCCAATATTGCAACAAAAGCAATTTTAGGAACACCGTTAAAAGAGCTTGGATATGAAACAGGTTATCATCCAGAGTCTCAGGGTGTGTATGTAAAAGTACCAGTATTCTCATTTGCAAAGCTAAGACGAGTAGATATTACGTTAGGGCCTGAAATGAAGTCAACTGGTGAAGTAATGGGTAAGGATACAACATTAGAAAAAGCTCTTTACAAAGGATTAGTGGCCTCTGGAATCTCAATTCCAACCTACGGCTCAGTATTGTTCACAGTAGCCGATAAAGATAAAGAAGAGGCTTTGAGCATAGCAAGAAGATTTCATCAAATTGGCTATAATATATTAGCTACAAAAGGAACCGCGGAATTTATACAGAAAGAGAGAATTCCAGTTACGGTTGTTAATAAGATCGGTGCAGAGAAACCAAACCTTCTAGACGTAATTAGAAAAGGTGAAGCCCAATTTGTTATTAATACACTAACAAAAGGGAAACAAATTGCTAGAGATGGTTTTAGAATTAGACGTGAATCAGTTGAGAACGGTGTTGCTTGCTTAACTTCTCTTGATACAGCATATGCTATTTTAAGAGTACTAGAGTCAATGACTTTTTCAACTCAATCAATGGAACAAATTCAAAAACCAAAAAGGGCTGCTTTATCATGATTAAGCAAGAATGGATGACCATTACGGGGCAGAAATCAATTGCAAAAGATATTTTTGAACTAACTCTTAAAGGAAGTCTAGTTGAAGAAATGACAAGCCCAGGGCAGTTTGTTCATATTAAGGTGGGTAATGGTGTAGATCCTTTACTAAGAAGACCGATTAGTATTTGTTCAATTGATAAAGAGAGTCTTCAATTTACAATGCTATATCGCAGTGAAGGACATGGTACCAAGTTACTCTCTGAAAAGTCAATTGGCGATAAAATCAATGTATTAGGTCCGCTAGGGAATGGATTCCCAGTAGATGCAACTAATTCCAAAGAAACAGCCTTACTAGTAGGGGGAGGTATTGGCGTCCCCCCTCTTTATGAGTTATCCAAGCAGTTGGTTGATAGTGGAGTTAAAGTGATCCACGTTCTTGGTTTCCAAAGTGCTGAAAACGCATTTTATGAATCTGAATTTAGTAAACTTGGTAAAACCTATATTTCCACAGTGGACGGCTCCTACGGGACAAAGGGATTCGTAACAGATGTTATTGTGAACAATGATTTAACTTTTGATACTCTTTATGCTTGTGGACCAAATGTAATGCTTCAGGCCTTGGAGAATCGTTATCGTGATAGAAGGGCATTTTTATCTCTAGAAGAAAGAATGGGCTGTGGGATTGGGGCTTGCTTTGCTTGTGTTTGTCATGTTCAAAATGATCCAACTGGCTTCACTTATAAAAAGGTTTGTAGTGATGGTCCTGTATTTAAAGTTGGGGAGGTTGTACTATGAATCGGTTATCATTAGACCTTCCGGGGTTACAATTGAAAAACCCAATCATGCCTGCTTCTGGCTGTTTTGGATTTGGAAAAGAGTATGCAAAATTTTACGATTTGAGTGTTTTAGGCGCCATTATGATAAAGGCAACGACTGCTGAGCCAAGGTTTGGAAACCCCACTCCACGCGTAGCCGAGACTTCAGCAGGTATGTTAAATGCGATTGGTTTGCAAAATCCTGGTTTGGAAAAAGTCCTTTCGGATGAGCTATCGTGGCTTGAACAGTTCAACACACCGATTATTGCCAATGTTGCCGGCTCACTAGTTGAGGATTACGTAGAGGTTGCAAAGCAAATTTCTAAAGCAAAGAATGTACATGCCTTAGAACTTAATATATCTTGTCCTAATGTAAAAACAGGAGGGATTGCATTTGGAACAATTCCTGAAATTGCAGCTGATTTGACGAGGAAAGTAAAGGAAGTGTCAGAGGTTCCGGTTTATGTTAAGCTCTCCCCGAACGTTTCTAATATTGTTGAAATGGCAAAAGCTGTAGAAAATGCTGGGGCTGACGGACTAACAATGATTAATACTTTATTAGGAATGAGATTAGACTTGAAGACAGGAAAACCAATTCTTGCTAATCGAACTGGTGGTTTATCAGGTCCAGCAATTAAGCCAGTGGCACTTCGAATGATTTACGAAGTAAGTCAACAGGTTTCAATACCAATTATCGGAATGGGCGGAATCCAATCAGCAGAGGATGTAATCGAATTTCTATATGCTGGTGCTAGTAGTGTTGCGGTTGGAACAGCAAATTTCGTAGATCCTTTTGTATGTCCGACGATTATCAATCAATTACCAACTCTATTAGATAATCTGGGGTTTGATCATATAACAGATTGTATCGGAAGGAGTTGGAACAAACCATGCAACGCTCTCTCATCATCGCGTTAGATTTTCAAAGCTTAGAGGAAGTAAAGGTTTTTTTAGCCTCATTTGGAGAAGAAAAGTTATTTGTTAAAGTAGGCATGGAATTATTTTATAAAGAAGGACCTCCAATCATACATTTTTTGAAAAAGGAAGGCCATCAGATTTTTTTGGATTTGAAGCTTCATGACATACCTAATACGGTTTATAAAGCAATGAAAAGTATTGCCGTACTTGGTATTGATCTTGTAAATGTGCATGCAGCCGGTGGAAAAGATATGATGGAGGCTGCACTTAAAGGATTAGAAGAAGGAACTTCCCTTGGTCATCAGAGGCCGAAGCTCATTGCAGTTACTCAACTGACTAGTACTTCTGAGGCCATGTTGAAGCATGAACTGCTAATCAACACAACTCTTATTGAAACCGTATTATCCTATGCCCAACTTGGAAAAGAAGCGGGAATAGACGGCGTGGTTTGTTCAGTTCAAGAGGTACCGATTCTTCGTAAGGTTCTTGGGAATTCATTTCTAACAGTTACCCCTGGAATCCGATTAAAAGAGGATTTAGTCAATGATCAAATTAGAATTGCGACACCTATAGAGGCAAATAATGCTGGTTCAAGCATGATTGTCGTTGGTAGAAGTATAACAGGATCTACAAATCCTTTCGAAAAATATTCCCTAATAAAAGGCCAATGGGAGGGTATATCCATATGAAAAGACAAGTTGCTGAGCATTTATTATCAATAGGGGCAGTTTCACTACAGCCTCAAAATCCATTCACTTGGTCATCTGGAATAAAATCGCCAATTTATTGCGACAACCGATTAACTATGTCCTATCCAAATGTACGAAAAGATATAGCCAGTGGGTTGAAAAATATCATTTCGGAGTATTTTCCTGAGGCAGAACTAATAGCAGGGACTGCAACAGGGGGGATTGCGCCAGCTGCCTGGGTTAGTGATATTTTAGAACTTCCCATGTGTTATGTAAGAGGTAAGGCTAAGAGCCATGGCACAGGAAAGCAAGTGGAAGGTGCATATAAAACTGGACAAAAGGTTGTTGTAATAGAAGACCTAATTTCAACAGGTGGTAGCTCTTTAACTACAGTTGAAGCATTAAGAGAAGCTGGTTGTCAAGTGTTAGGGATAGCGGCAATCTTCACTTATGAATTAGAAGCGTCAAAAATTGCACTAGCTAATGTAAAAGTAGATGCTCATGCCATAACCACTTTCTCAGCACTAGCAGAGGTAGCTGTAGCAAAAGGAACTATTACTTCAGCTGACCTAGACAAGCTTGAGCAGTGGAGAAAAAATCCACAGGATGAATCTTGGTTAACCCGACACTAATTACCGTGTCTGTTGATTGTAGCTCCAGGTTGCTCGCTTTCCGCGGGGTGGGCGGTGAGCCTCCTCAGCGCTTTTAGCGCCTGCGGGGTCTCACCTGTCCCACTGCTCCCGCAGGACTTTGAATATGCTTCTATGAGTTCTCACCGCACGAAGGAAATGCGGGAGTATTTTCGAGGAGTCTCACACCTTCCGCTAAAATCAACATTTGGTTTAATATTGATTCTTTCTAAAAACAACATACTTTACAAAAACAGCCATTTTTTTTGTATTTAACTTACTAATTTATTAAGAAATAGTCAAAAAGCAACAAAGTATGGAGCGAAAACTTAAAACGACTTATACCCATCAAATGGATATAAGTCGTTTATTTTTTTACCCTTGTTTTAACTGAAAAAAGCTGACTTTTGAATGCCTTTGATTTGACTGTCCTTACTTTTTCAACTGCAATACATGATCTTCATCTGGAGTCACATAAACGGTTTGCTGATTGTCGTAAATCACATAGCCAGGCTTCGAACCATTTGGCTTTTTCACATATTTTATTTTCGTGTAGTCAACAGGGACAGAACTAGAATTTCTAGCTTTACTGAAGTATGCTGCTAGAGTTGCAGCATCCTTTATAGTTTGTTCATCTGGCTCAGGATGGCGGATGACAACGTGAGAACCTGGAATATCCTTTGTATGAAACCACAATTCCTCGCGATGTGCTAGTTTATTTGTTAAGTATTCATTTTGCTTGTTGTTTTTTCCAACAAGGATAGGGATACCACCTATTGAGTAATATTGTTCTAATGTAGGCTTTTGAGGTTTGTTTTTTTTATTCCCCTTTGATTGCCTTGCTTTTACATACCCTTCATCAACGAGTTCTTCCCGAATTTCGCCAATATCTTTTGGTGAGGCCGTCTCCATCTGTTGGAGTAGGGACTCAAAATAGATAGATTCCTGTTTTGCCTTCTCAATTTGATCTATGATGAAATTCACCGATTTTTTGGCTTTCTGATATTTCACAAAAAAGCTCTGCGTATTTTGTGAAGGAGTTTTTAAAGGATTTAAAGGAATTGTCACTAGTCCATTTAGTTCATCATAATAATTATTGACCTCTATTGTTTTTTGTCCCTTTTTCATCAAATGCATATTAGCAGTGAGTAATTCTCCAAATAACTGATACTCTTCAGCTTTTCCTGCATCTGTTAACGTTTTTTCTAATTTAATTATTTTTTTATCATTTTTCTCTTTTTCATTTCGGATAAAGCGTTCGAGGTCATGTCCTCTTTGTTTAACACGATCTCTTTCTGCCTTTCCATAATAAAAACGATCCAACATTTCACTTGGCGAATTAAAAGATTTAACTTCTCCGACAATGTGGGTTAAAGGAAATACATAAAAGTAATCTTTTTTTTGCCCAGATACAATAACAGGGTGATATTGGCGTTCATTGATTTTTTTTACAAAGTTCATAAAAGTTTGGGCTAACATTTGTTTACCTAATAATCCTGTTGCATGTACAACCTCATTTGCAAAAAGTGGTGAAATCCCACTAAATGACTCGACAATTTGGTTAGCAAGTTTCCCAGAATTAAAGTCAAGCTTCTTAAGAAAAACATCTTCATTTACTAGAAGAGGATTTACCTTTTCTTGAGATGGGGGACTTACATAATCATTACCAGGCAGCAAGGTTCTGTGTCTATTTACAGCAGGAGAAATATGTTTGATACTATCCAAAATCAAATTTCTTTCTTGATCAATTAAGATGATATTACTGTGCTTACCCATAATTTCAATGATTAATTGTTTGACTGTTTCATCGCCAAGTTCATTTCTACCTCTTGTTTCAATTGAAATGATTCTTTCCATCCCAAATTGTTTTATTGAAGTAATGATGTTCCCCTCTAAATGTTTCCTTAATAACATGCAAAACATTGGTGGCTCTGAGGGATTCTCAAAAGAATCATTTGTAAAATGAACTCTCGAATAAGAAGGGTTTGCAGAAATCAATAACTTATAGGTTTGCCCATTGGCGCGAATTTGAAGTAAAAGTTCTTGTTTAAAAGGTTGGTAAATTTTTGAAATACGACCATTAACTATCTTTTCTTGAAGCTCATCTGTAATGGCCCTTGTAACAATACCGTCAAATGACATAATAACACCCTTTCACGCTCATTCATGCTTCATTTCTAAGAAGTATTCATTCTTATAACCTTAAATGAACAATTGCTCCTAGTATAGCATTTTTTATAACTTGTCTGAATAAGATTTCTAGGAGAGTGTCGTACAAGCGTCTTGACTATTCAGAAGAGAAAAGGTTGTGAGGTTATACGATGAAATGGTATGAATTGAGAACAGAGGATGTAGAGACGAAAGTAAACACTGATTATGATAATGGTCTTTCAAGTAAGGAAGTAAAAGAGCGTCTTCAAAATTTTGGGCTAAACGAACTGCAGGAAGCACAAAAGCCGAATATGCTCTTAGTGTTTCTAGAGCAATTTAAAGATTTTATGGTATTAGTGTTACTTGCAGCAACTCTTGTTTCAGGGTTGCTTGGTGAGTACATTGATGCCATTGCTATTATCGCGATCGTAGTAATTAATGCATTATTAGGTTTTTTTCAAGAAAGAAAGGCTGAGAAATCTTTACAGGCATTGAAAGAATTATCGGCACCTCAAGTGATGGTAAAACGAGATGCAAGTTGGGTGAAGATTCCGTCGAAGGAATTAGTAGCAGGGGATATTGTGAAATTCTCAACTGGGGATCGCATAAGTGCTGATATACGAATAATTCAGTCGAATAGTCTTGAAATCGAAGAGTCAGCCTTAACGGGTGAATCCATACCAGTTCAAAAAAGAACAGAACCTGTTAACGGTCATCACATTGGACTTGGTGATCAGGAAAATATGGCATTTATGGGAACAATGGTTACGAGAGGATCTGGTGTAGGAGTTGTTGTTGCAACAGGAATGAAGACTGCTATGGGACAAATCGCTGATTTACTTCAATCCGCTGAAACTATGATTACACCCCTCCAACGTAAACTTGAACAGCTAGGGAAAATACTAATTACAGTTGCATTGATCTTAACTGCAATCGTTGTTTTATTAGGTGTTTTACAAGGTCATGATGTGTACAGTATGTTTTTAGCTGGTGTTTCTCTTGCAGTTGCGGCTATACCTGAAGGCTTACCGGCCATTGTAACTGTAGCATTATCATTAGGTGTACAACGAATGATAAAAAATAATGCCATTGTACGTAGACTTCCAGCAGTAGAAACGCTTGGATGTGCTTCTGTCATATGTTCAGATAAAACTGGTACAATGACTCAAAACAAAATGACGGTCACTCATTTATGGTCTGGCGGAAAAGATTGGAATGTAACAGGAACAGGCTATCTACCTACAGGGAGCTTTTACGAAAATGAAAATGAAAATGAGATAAATCCAAATGAGGTAAAATCACTTCAACAGCTATTAACATTTGGGTTGCTTTGTAATAATGCAGAACTTAAACCCCAGAAAAAGAATTTTATTCTAGATGGTGATCCGACAGAAGGGGCTATGGTTGTTTCGGCCATGAAAGCGGGTCTTACGCGGAAAAGACTATTAGAACAATTTACGATAGAAAAGGAATTTCCATTTGACTCAAATAGAAAAATGATGTCGGTCATTGTTCGAGATACGAATGGAAAAAGGTTCGTTGTGACAAAAGGTGCACCAGATGTTCTCATCACAAACAGTGAGTCGATTCTTTGGGACCAAAGACAACAATTTTTATCATCTCGATTGAAAGAAGAGGTTGAAGAAGCTACAAGGAAACTAGGAAAGAATGCACTTAGGACAATTGCCGTTGCTTATAAAGTGCTTGGGCCATCACAATCCATTAATTCAGAAGCGGAAGCCGAGAAAAACCTGATTTTTATCGGTCTACAAGGAATGATAGATCCTCCGAGACCAGAAGTGAAACTTGCGGTTAAGGAATGTAAGGATGCTGGAATCCGGACAGTAATGATAACAGGAGATCATATTGTTACCGCCAAAGCTATTGCAGAGCAGTTAGGGATATTACCTATTGGTGGAAAAGTTATGCAAGGAAACGAGCTTGCAAATATTACTGATGAAGAACTCGTCAATGTAGTTGAAGATGTGTACGTATATGCACGTGTTTCTCCAGAGCATAAGTTGAAAATTGTTAAGGCTCTTCAAAAAAATGGACATATTGTTGCAATGACTGGTGATGGTGTAAATGATGCACCTGCCATTAAAGCGTCTGATATCGGAATTGCGATGGGAATTACGGGAACAGATGTTGCGAAGGAAGCTTCATCTCTTGTACTTCTTGATGATAATTTCGCCACAATTAAAGCGGCCATAAAAGAAGGAAGAAATATTTACGAAAATATTCGTAAGTTCATTCGGTATTTACTTGCCTCGAATGTGGGTGAAATTTTAGTCATGTTGTTTGCAATGCTACTTGCACTACCATTACCACTTGTACCGATCCAAATTTTGTGGGTTAATCTTGTAACAGATGGACTTCCTGCAATGGCACTAGGTTTAGATCAAGCGGAGAATGATGTCATGAAGAGATCTCCTAGAAGTCCGAGAGAAGGTGTATTTGCAAGGGGGTTAGCTTGGAAAATAATCAGCCGTGGTTTTTTAATTGGTGCAGTGACTTTAGTTGCATTTATGATCACTTATTCCAACAATCCGGAAAACTTGATGTACGCCCAAACAGTTGCATTTGCGACCTTAGTAATGGCTCAACTCATACATGTATTTGATTGTCGAAGTGATCGATCCGTTTTTCATCGAAATCCATTTGAAAATAAATACTTGGTAGGGGCTGTCATTTCTTCGATCTTTTTATTGTTAGTTGTCATTTATCATCCACCACTACAACCTGTTTTCCATACAACAGCAATTTTACCTAGAGATTGGCTATTAATTCTTGGTTTGTCTTCAATCCCTACGTTTTTACTAGCAGGAGCATTACTGACAAGGAAAAACGGGGCTAGAAGAAAAAGAAATAAAGCATATCAAATGAAGTAGTTTAGACTACTATGAAAAATTTTCAATGAGTTGTTACAAAATAAATAAATAATATTAACTTAAAGAGTTAATCACCCACTTAAGAGTACAAACAGCAAAAAACGCTGTACTTTCTACTTAAGTGGGATTTTTATGCGGCAAAGGAAACAAATTATTCGCAGCGAGTAGACCTCGCATGCCTAAGTGTGGAGAGGGTTCTCAATGACCGACCGGTTACATGCTAACTTCCTGCTACTTAAAGCAATAGCCAAGTAGAAAAGGTACATTTATGAGGTTTCAACAAACAGAATATTACAAATTATTAACCCTCTTTTCTTTTTTACTATCGGATTCCTAAGATAGGTGATAAAATAGGATGAATAGGAGTTGGGATGTGATTTTTTGCTAGCTAGTATGACTGGTTTTGGTAGGGTACATAAGCATTTCGGGGATTATTCGATTACCGTCGAAATGAAATCAGTTAATCATCGGTTTTGTGAAATTAATGTACGATTACCTAGACAAATGATGATTCTTGAGGAAACGATTAAGAAGCGTATTAACAATCATATTAATCGTGGACGTGTAGAAGTATTTATTAATATCGAAGGAAATAAATTGATTTCTAAGACTTTAAAGGTTGACTGGAAGCTGCTTGATGAATATTATCAAGCTTTATTATCTTCTAAAGAACGATACAAGATAGAAGACCCTGTTACTCTTCAACTTTTATTAAATCAGTCTGATATAGTAGAGGTTGTAGAAAAAGAAGAATTGGCTGAAACATTTGAGGAGAATTTGGTCGAAATGATCGATATTGCTATAAAAAAACTTATAGCGATGCGTTATGAAGAAGGTTCCAAACTTCTTGAAGATATTAATGCTAATCTTACATATATAGAAGAAAGTTGTAAGGAAATTTCAGCTTATGCACCTGTTGTAATTGAACAATATCGTGTTCGTTTACAAAAGAAAATAGAGGAATTGACAGAAGGTTTAATAGATGAATCTCGTCTCATAACGGAAGTTACCATTTTTTCTGATAAAGTAGATATTAATGAAGAAATCACACGAATTAACAGCCATATCAATCAGTTTCATAAAACATTGCAAGGAACTGAAGAAGTGGTAGGAAGAAAACTAGACTTTCTAGTTCAAGAACTTAATCGTGAAATAAATACGATAGGTTCAAAAGCAAATAATGCTGATATTGCCCATTATGTGGTGAATATGAAAACAAAATTAGAAAAAATCAAGGAACAAGTCCAAAACATTGAATAAGTGGCTTATAATCATAAAGAAACAAGGTTAGAATAGATTTGTGTCTTTAGGAGGACGTATGAGTATAAAACTAATAAATATTGGGTTTGGTAATATTGTTTCTGCTAATCGGATAATTGCAATTGTGAGTCCTGAATCTGCTCCGATTAAACGAACGATACAAGAAGCAAGAGATAGAAGCATGCTCATTGATGCAACTTATGGAAGACGAACAAGAGCAGTTATCATTACAGATAGTGGACATATTATATTAGCGGCAGTTCAACCAGAAACTGTTGGACAGCGCTTTGTAAATAAAGAAGACATATCTGATGAAGGGTAGGAATGTGATCTCATGAATGAAAGAGGATTACTAATCGTCCTTTCTGGTCCTTCTGGTGTTGGAAAGGGAACTGTTAGAAAAGCAATATTTGATAGTGAATTAACAAAACTTCATTACTCTATCTCAATGACTACTAGAAGTGCCCGTGCTGGAGAAGTCGATGGTGTCGATTATTTCTTTAAATCAAAAGAAGAGTTTGAAGATCTTATTGAAAAAGAAAAACTACTTGAATGGGCCGAATATGTTGGGAATTATTATGGAACTCCAATTGATTATGTTGAAGAGTCATTGCAGCAGGGAAAAGATGTCATGTTAGAGATTGAAGTTCAAGGAGCACTTCAAGTTCGTAAGGCCTTTCCGGAGGGTTTGTTTATTTTCTTAGCCCCACCAAGTTTAAATGAACTGAAAAGCCGTATCCAAACAAGAGGTACAGAGTCAGAAGACTTGATTAACAATAGGATGACAGTTGCCAAGGAAGAAATCGAGATGATGGATGCGTATGATTATGTTGTTGAAAATGATAGAATTGAGCTTGCCTGTGAGCGAATACAAGCAATCGTAACAGCTGAACATTGTCGTCGTGAACGTGTAGCAAAAAGATACAAAAAAATGTTGGAGGTAGAATAATTATGTTATATCCGTCTATAGACACACTAATGGATAAGATTGATTCTAAATACAAGTTAGTTACTTTAGCTTCAAAACGTGCAAGAAAGCTTCAAGAAAAGGATACATTATTGCTTGAAAAACCCGTATCGCATAAGTTTGTTGGGAAAGCATTAGAAGAAATAGAAGCAGGTCTCTTGCGTGTAAAGCCTAATCAACAAACAACGTATGCAGACGAAGAATTATAACAACCTAGAGGCTAGGTTGTTATTTTTTTCATGAATTAGAAAAGGTTGGAGAAGTAATCTGAATATATTTTTGTCATACAGATAGCATCATCTTGAACAGCAGAAGTCAAATAACCTGAAATATAAAAATAGATAAACTTTTTTGGTATAGAGAACATTTGACATCGAAAAGGCAGTACAAGGCGTATCCGCTTTTGATGATTTGGGGGGATTGAGTTGAATAAAAATTTGCTGTTGTGTGTAAGTGGAGGGATAGCAGTTTATAAAGCAGCGGCTTTAACAAGTAAGCTAGTTCAAGCTAATTTTAACGTGAAGGTTATTTTGACAGAGTCTGCTACAGAATTTGTCAATCCACTAACTTTTCAAGCGTTATCACGAAATGCCGTTTATACCGATACATTTGATGAAAAGGACCCAAGTGTAATTGCACATATTGATCTTGCTGATTGGGCGGATCTCGTTTTAGTGGCTCCTGCCACTGCAAATACGATAGGAAAGCTAGCGAATGGTATTGCAGATGACATGTTAACTACGACAATATTAGCGACAAAGGCACCTGTTTGGATTGCTCCTGCTATGAATGTCAATATGTATGATAATTCTGCAGTTAAACGAAATATCAGTAGGTTGTTTGAAGACGGGTATCGTTTTATTGAGCCATCAGAAGGTTATTTAGCTTGTGGATATATTGGCAAGGGAAGGTTAGAAGAACCAGAAGTTATTACAGAAGTGATTACAGATTTCTTTACATATTCTTCTCAATTTCTAAAAGGGTTATCAATACTTGTTACCGGTGGTCCAACGCGAGAAAAGCTAGATCCAGTTCGTTATTTCACCAATAATTCTTCAGGTAAGATGGGATTTGCAATTGCAGAGGTGGCGGCTAAATTAGGGGCAGAGGTAACCCTGATTACAGGACCATCTAATTTGTCAAACCCATTCAATGTTAAGGTAATTAATGTGGAATCTGCTCAAGAAATGTATGAGCAAGTCATGAATACTTATCAGAATGCAAACGTAGTGATAAAATCTGCAGCAGTTGCAGATTACCGTCCGAGTATATCCTATAATGAAAAAATGAAAAAACAAGAAGGTAATTTATCCGTAGATTTTGAACGTACGATTGATATATTAAAAACCTTAGGTCAGATGAAGGATGATAGGCTATTAGTTGGATTTGCCGCAGAGACAGAAAGAGTTGAGGAATATGCTAAGAAAAAACTCTTTGCTAAAAATCTAGACCTCGTAGTGGCAAATAATGTAAATGAAATAGGGGCAGGATTTCAAGGTGATACAAATATCGTCACCTTTTATCGCAAGGACAATTCAATAAAGAAGTTGCCGATCATGTCAAAGAAGGAAGTTGCTCTTGCGCTATTAGAAGAGGTTGATAGCCTTTGGAAAGATTCAAGATGAATATAGCGAAGGTCATTGTTGACGTACCCGCAAAACAAACAGACCGTTCTTTTGATTACCTTATTCCAGAGGATTTTCAAGGGGTAATCTTGCCTGGTATTCGAGTTGTCGTGCCCTTTGGCCCTCGGAATGTTCAAGGTTTCGTAATAGGTATAGAGTCTAAGTCTGATGTGAAAAAGCTGAAAACTATTAAAGAATTGCTTGATATCGAACCCATTTTGAATGATGAACTACTTCAATTAGGTCAATGGGTTTCAGAACAAACATTAAGTTTTCAAATATCTGCATTCCAAGCAATGCTTCCTGCTGCATTAAAGTCAAAGTATGAAAAAGAAGTGAAAGTCGTCTCTGATGATAAATTCGAAGACCTACCAGAAGTCCTGCAAGGCCTATTTCAAAATAACAGAACAGTTAAATGGGAAGATATCGAGAAGAACTCTGCCACAATAAAAGCTATTCAACAAGCTAATAAAGAGGGGAAATTAGTAATAGAATATATTGTTAAAGCAAGAGCTAAGAAGAAAACACATAAGGTAATATCCTTAGCTAAGACGATAGAAGAAACACAAAAGACGATAAAGACCTTGTCGACAAGGGCTGGGCGTCAGAAGGATGTATTACAATTCTTCCTAGATGATGATCAGAAAAGCATCTCAAGATCTACACTAAAAGATCTACTATCAACAACAGATTCACCTATAAATACCTTAATAGAAAAAGGACAATTAGTAGAGAAAACTATTGAGATTTATCGAGACCCTCATCATGAGAAGACCTTTAAGAAAACAACTTCATTACCACTTACTAATGAACAAACAACTGCAATTGTCCCCATATTAAAATCTATTGAAAGTCAAGAACATCATACTTTCTTATTATATGGTGTTACCGGAAGTGGGAAAACAGAAGTCTACTTACAGTCTATTGAGGAAGTGTTGAAAAAAGGACAACAGGCTATTGTACTTGTACCTGAGATCGCCTTGACTCCTCAAATGGTTGATAGGTTTAAAGGTAGATTTGGTTCGAGTGTAGCAGTATTACATAGTGGATTATCAATAGGTGAAAAGTATGATGAATGGAGAAAAATTCATAGAAAAGAGGTTAATGTGGTTGTTGGTGCAAGATCGGCTATATTTGCCCCATTTGCGGATTTAGGAATCATCATTATTGATGAAGAACATGAGTCTAGCTACAAACAAGAGGAAAATCCAAGGTATCATGCAAGGGATGTAGCTATTAAAAGGGGTGTGTACCACAATTGCCCTGTTGTATTAGGAAGTGCAACACCAACACTTGAATCCTTCGCCAGAGCAAAGAAGGGTGTCTATCATCTTCTCACTCTGACAAAAAGAATGAATGATAGAGACATGCCAACTGTAGAAATCCTCGATATGAGAGAGGAATTGAGAGAAGGAAATCGCTCAATGTTCTCTACTCTTCTGTTTGACAAGCTACAAGACCGACTACAAAAGGGAGAGCAAACAGTCCTATTTTTAAATCGCCGTGGTTTTTCTACTTTTATTATGTGTAGAGATTGTGGGTTTGTTGTTAATTGTCCGAACTGTGATATTTCTTTAACTTATCATCGAATCCAAAATTCAATAAAATGTCATTATTGTGGCTATGAGGAAAGAGTTGTAAAAGAGTGCCCATCGTGTCAAAGTGATCACATCAGGTTTTTTGGTACCGGTACACAAAAGGTCGAGGATGAATTAGGGAAATTATTGCCTGAAGCACGCATCATTCGGATGGATGTTGATACAACAAGCAGAAAAGGCTCACACGAAAAACTACTAACTGCGTTTGGAGAAGGTAAGGCAGATATATTGCTAGGAACACAAATGATTGCTAAAGGGTTAGATTTTCCTAGAGTTACATTAGTAGGTGTACTAACTGCTGATACAATGCTTAATTTACCTGATTTTAGATCAAGCGAAAAAACATTTCAATTATTGACTCAGGTGAGCGGGAGAGCAGGGAGGCATGAACTTCCAGGAGAGGTTGTTATTCAAACGTATACACCAGAGCATTATAGTGTAGAGTTAGCGAGTCAACACAATTTTAATGATTTCTACCTAAGAGAAATGGGATTAAGAAAGATGTATCATTACCCTCCTTTTTATTATCTTTCTCTTCTTACCGTGAGTCATCCGGAAATTACAATGGTCGTTTCGGTTACGGAGAGAATCACCACTTATTTAAGGGCAAACCTTTCTAGCCAAGCAATTGTTCTTGGTCCTGTTGCATCTCCGATACCTCGGATCAAAAATAGATATCGATACCAATGCATGATAAAATACAAGGAAGAATCAAATTTAAAAGAATTAATAAGAGGGTTAATCAATCATTATCAAAAAGAAATGCAACAAGAACTCCAGATTTCAGTTGATATGAACCCATACATGATGATGTAAATGAGGAATATAGATGAAAAGGTTAAAAGTATTGAAATTTCCAAATACACTTCTGCAAATGAAATGTGAGAAAGTAAAGGTCTTTAATTCTGAACTTCGGCAACTTTTAAATGATATGCAAAATACTATGACAGCTGAAGACGGAGTGGGTTTGGCCGCCCCACAAATTGGTCTATTGAAACAAATCGCGATTGTCGAAAATGATGAGGGTGAAATCATTCAGTTAATCAACCCAATTATTCTTGAAAAGAAGGGGAGTCAATTAGGGGTAGAGGGCTGCCTGAGTTTTCCAGGACTATTTGGAGAAGTTGAAAGGTCTAGTATGATTAAGATTCGAGCCCAAGATAAATTAGGAAAGACTTTTATTCTTAAAGCAGAGAATTATTTCGCTCGTGTAATTCAGCATGAACTTGATCATTTGGATGGGATTTTATTTCCGTCTATTGCAGAAACGCTATACAATGAGTAGCTTATTATGGAGGTAATGTATGTTAAATATAGTTTTTATGGGAACACCAGATTTCTCAGTCCCTGTTTTAAAACGAATAATAGATGATGGGTACAATGTAATTGGAGTCGTTACCCAACCAGATCGACCAAAAGGAAGAAGAAGAGAATTAACTCCTCCACCTGTGAAAGTAGAAGCACTTAAACATGGAATACCTGTATTCCAACCTGAGAAAATCAGTGAAGTTGAGGCTTGTGAATTTGTTATCGAATGGGGAGCAGACCTAATAGTAACTGCAGCATTTGGACAAATATTACCCCAAGCTCTACTTGAAGCCCCGAAATTCGGTTGCATAAATGTTCATGCCTCTCTCTTACCTGAACTTCGAGGGGGAGCACCCATTCATTATTCTATTATCCAAGGGAAACAGAAAACGGGTGTAACAATTATGTATATGGTTGAAAAGCTAGATGCCGGAGACATACTCACCCAAGTTGAGGTTCCGATTTTAGAAAATGATCACGTAGGGACTTTACATGACAAACTTAGCGTGGCTGGGTCAAACCTTTTATCTAAGACAATCCCAGCCTTACTAAATAAAGAGATAATACCAACTAAACAAAATAATGCTGAAGCAACTTTTGCCTCAAATATTAAAAGAGATCAAGAGAAAATTAATTGGTCAGCAGATGGTGAAGTTATTTATAACCACATTAGGGGACTCCACCCATGGCCTGTAGCTTTTACCTATCTAAATTCTCAAGTCCTTAAAATTTGGTGGGGAGAAAAGATTAATGTTGAAAAAAAATACCAGCCTGGCGAAGTTATTAGGTTGGATGACGATGGAATGGTAATAGCAACAGGAAATAAAGTTGCAATAAAAATAACGGAACTTCAGCCATCCGGGAAAACCAAAATGAGTGGAACGCAGTTTTTACGTGGTGCAGGATCATCATTAAAGATAGGAGTAATGTTAGGAGATGCAAATGAAGACAACATCCAAAACTAGAAATGTTCGTGAAGTTACTTTAGATATTCTCTTGCAAATAGAAAAAAACCAAGCCTACAGCAACCTTTTATTAAATGGTGCTATAAAACAACATCAAGTTTCTTCAAAGGATGTCGGTTTGCTAACGGAGATTGTATATGGGACAATTCAACGAAAAATCACCTTAGATTATTACATATATCCATATTTGAAAAATCCAAGTAAAATTGAAGACTGGGTTTTGGTTTTGTTAAGAATGACCCTCTATCAGATGTATTATTTAACGAGAGTACCAGATAGAGCTGCTATTTTTGAAGCAGTAGAGATTGCGAAAAAAAGAGGGCATAAGGGAATTTCCTCTATGGTTAATGGAGTCCTAAGGTCTATACAAAGAAACGGAATCCAACCAATAAAAGGGAAGAATGAATTCGAACAATTATCGATTGAAACAAGCTTCCCAATCTGGCTAATTGAGCGCTGGGTAAAGCAGTATGGATTTGATGAAACAAAGCAATTATGTGAATCAACTCTACAACATCCCATTTCTTCAGCGCGTGTAAATAGTTCACGTATTTCTGTAGATGACTTAATGAATATGCTCGAAGAAGAAGGAGTTATATCTGAAAGAGGTAATCTTTCGCTTGATTCTGTGATAATTGAAAAGGGTAATTTTGCTTATACAAATGCTTACAAAGAAGGCTTAATGACGATACAAGATGAAAGTTCAATGCTTGTATCTAGAGCACTTGGAATTAAGGAAAATGACTTGATTTTAGATAGTTGTGCTGCTCCTGGTGGGAAAACAACACATATTGCAGAAATTTTAAATGGGACGGGTAAGGTTGTGGCTGTTGATTTACATGAGCATAAAGTTAAGCTGATTAAAGAGCAAGTAGAGCGTCTAAAACTTACGAATGTAGATACATTGGTAATGGATAGCCGAAAGCTCTCAGAGCAATTCAGTGAAGAAACGTTTGATCGGATTCTAGTTGATGCTCCATGTTCAGGACTTGGTGTTATTAGAAGGAAACCCGATCTTAAATACCAAAAGAATGAAAAAGATATCGCGGTATTAGCATCTATTCAAACGACAATATTAGACTCTGTAGCTCCACTGTTGAAAAAAGGTGGAACGCTAGTCTATAGTACATGTACAATGGATATGGAAGAGAATGATGATGTGGTCGAGCGTTTTTTAGAATCTCATTCGGGGTTTGAAAGATGTACACAAACACTTGATACATTGCCAAATATTATAAGTGGTCAAGTTGGTAATAAAGAAGGACAAGTTCAAATTCTTCCTCATCATTTTGGAACTGATGGTTTCTTTATTGCATGTTTACGAAAGCGGAATTAAATAGTCTAAATAACACTTATCTAACGAGGAGAATCGTTTAATCATGTCGAAATAAATAGGTGTACCTTTCGTTATACAATACTAGCTGTTTGTAAGGTGGAAATCGACTATAGCTGGACTGGGAAATCTAATAAATATAGACGCTGTTTGCGTTCAATAGAAAGCAAAAAAGGCGAAATGAGGAGACGAGGTGAACGATGAAAACGTTCTTTCTTACCGATAGGGGAAAAGTTAGACCCAATAATGAAGATAATGGTGGTATTTACTTCAATCAGGGGAACCAATTACTTGCGATTGTTGCTGACGGAATGGGCGGACATAGGGCTGGAGATGTAGCTAGTACTATGACAATAAATGCTTTCGAGCAATACTGGGCTCTAACACCTAGTTTAGAAACCCCAGGTGAAGCAGAAAAATGGTTGAGAGATCACGTGAAATTAGTTAACGAGCAACTATATGAACACGCCAAACAAAACAATGAATGTGAAGGTATGGGGACAACCATTGTTCTATCCATTTGTATGAAGGATTTCATTACAATTGCACACATCGGAGATAGTCGTTGTTATTTAGTTGAAAATGGTCAATTAATCATGGCGACAGAAGATCACTCCCTCGTGAATGAACTTGTTCGTTCCGGTCAGATATCTAAAGAGGATGCTGAATACCATCCACGGAAAAATGTATTAATAAGATCACTCGGAACGGATTCTACTGTTCAAGTGGACATAAAAACATTAACGAATGATGACCTGAGCTATATACTACTTTGCTCAGATGGACTATCAAACAAGGTCACAAGTGAAACAATGCTTCAAGAACTCCAAAAAAATGAACCTATCCAAGAGGTTGGTACAGCCCTTGTTTCTCTTGCTAATTTAAATGGCGGTGAAGATAACATAACTCTAGTATTGATCGACTTTTCAGATGTTCATCAGAAAAGTGGTGAATATCAATGATTGGAAGAAGACTAAGCGGGCGATATAAAGTTATTGAAACAATCGGTGGCGGTGGAATGGCCAATGTCTATTTAGCTAGAGATATGATTCTAGATAGAGATGTAGCTGTTAAAGTACTTCGTCCAGATTATTCAGATGATCAAGAATTTATTCGTCGTTTTCACCGTGAAGCACAAGCAGCTACGAGTCTAAACCATCCGAACATTGTCAGTATTTATGATGTAGGTGAAGAAGAAAAAATCTTCTATATAGTCATGGAAGTAGTCGAAGGAACAACACTTAAACAATACATACAAAAGTACGCCCCCCTCTCCAATGAGGAGAGTGTAAACATTATGTTACAGTTAACTTCTGCTATAGAACATGCACATGAGAATCAAATTGTCCATAGAGATATTAAACCGCAAAACATTCTAATCGACGATAATGGTATTGTAAAAGTAACTGATTTTGGAATAGCTGTTGCTCTAAGCTCTACCACAATCACACAAACCAATTCATTTCTTGGTTCTGTTCATTACCTTTCTCCAGAGCAGGCACGTGGAGGAATGGCGACAAAAAAATCAGATATATATTCTTTAGGGATTGTGATGTTTGAGTTGGTTACAGGAAGGCTTCCGTTTTTTGGGGAGTCCGCAGTGTCCATTGCTTTAAAGCATTTGCAGAATGAAACGCCATCACCTAAAAGGTGGAATCTATCTATTCCTCAAAGCTTAGAAAATATTATTTTAAAATCGACAGCAAAAGATACCTTTCATCGATATGATTCAGTTGAGTCAATGGACAGGGATTTACGGACATCTCTAGAACCAAGTAGATTTTATGAACCTCCCTTCAAGATTCCAGAACTTGATGGTGACGTGACGAAAGCTATTCCTATTATCACAAATGAAATGTACAAGAATAAAAATTCAGACGAAACAATTGTTCATCAAGAAAAGAAAAATTTAGAGCCCATAAAGAATAAAAATGTAGGCAAAAAAATTGCTATATGGGTCATTTCAATATTCTTCTTATTAGCTACGGCAGGTGTGGCTTCAATCACGATTATCCCCTCTTTATTATTACCTGGAGATGTTACTGTACCTGATGTAACAAACGAACCCTATGAGTCAGCTTATAAAAAGCTAGATGCGTTAGGGCTTGTAATAAGTGAGCCCATCATAGAGGTATATGATGAAGAAATAAGTGAAGGGTTAATTGTACGAACTGATCCAAAAGCTGGAGAGATAACGAAAGAAGGTTCGGAAATAGTTCTTTATAAAAGCAAAGGAAAAGAAAAAGAGGAACTAGATAATTATATTGGTCTGTATATTGAAGACGTAAAGAAGTTAATCGGCTCGAAGGTTAAACACATTGAAGAAACACTACAGTATTCCTCGGATATACCTGCTGGTAAGATTATCGGTCAATATCCAAAAGCAGGTCACTATTTATTGGAGGAAACGGAAATAGTATTTTTAGTAAACAAGGGTCTAGAGCCATTTAAATTAGAAAATTTAAAAGGATTAACAATGAGAGAATTAGAAAATTATGTAGCAAAGAATTTACTTATTCTTCAGAAGATTACTGAAGCCCATTCTGAAGAATTCGAAAAAGGAATAATAATGAACCAATCACCGAATCCTGGAGTTGAATTAAAGGCAGGCGATTCTATAACAGTCACTGTTTCTATAGGACCTACTCCTCCTAAATCTGTATCTAGGGAAGTAATTGTTTCATATGAATCTACAGAAGAGAATAATCCGCAAGAAGTCCAAATTTATGTTTATGATTTAGAACATAGAGATGAAAATGCATTAATTATTTCTGAGAAAATAAATAAGGACACAAAATTTAAAATTGAATTAATAATTCCTTTTAAAAGTAGTGCTTCCTATAGAGTTGTTAGGGATGGTACGGTTATAGAAGAAACTACAGTTTCTTATGAAGAAGAGTAATTCAAGGAGTGAGTGTATGCCAGAAGGCAAAATTATTAAAGCATTAAGCGGTTTTTATTATGTGAAGAATGAAGATGGTATTACACAGTGCCGTGGAAGAGGGATATTTCGATTAAATAAAGTTAACCCTCTAGTTGGTGATCAGGTTGTTTTTGAGGCTGATAATGATCGTGAAGGTTATTTAATGGAAGTTGCAGATCGAAAGAATGATTTAGTCCGTCCACCTATTGCCAATGTTGATCAAGCTATATTAGTTTTTTCTGCTGTTCAGCCTAATTTCAACCCGTTATTATTAGATCGCTTTCTCGTTTTAATTGAGTCCAAGCATATTCTCCCTATAATCTGTATCAGTAAAATGGATATTATTTCAGAAAATGAACAGTTGAAGATCGAGCTATTTGCCGCTCAATATCAGGATATTGGCTATGATGTGTTATTAACATCAACTGATGATCAGAAGACCATTGATTTACTTCTTCCTTATTTTGAAAACAAACTAACTGTTTTTGCTGGTCAATCTGGTGTTGGTAAATCTTCAATATTAAAGGTGTTACGACCGGATTTAGAAATTAAGACGGATGAAATTTCTACGCATTTAGGTAGAGGAAAACATACAACACGTCACGTGGAATTAATCGAAATTGGACAGGGAATGGTAGCTGATACACCTGGGTTTAGTTCATTAGAGTTTACTGAACTTGAGGAAACAAACCTATCTAATTGTTTTCCGGAAATGCGAAGAATCCATGAAAATTGCAAGTTTAGAGGTTGTACCCACCTTTCTGAGCCTAAATGTGCAGTGAAAGCAGCTGTTGATGATGGTACGATTATGAAATATAGGTATGAGAACTATTTAGAGTTCCTTCAGGAAATTAAAGATCGAAAGCCGAGGTATTAAAATGGTTAAAATTGCACCTTCTATATTGTCAGCGAATTTTGCCAAATTAGGTGAGGAGATTCTTGATGTAGAATTAGCAGGGGCAGATTACATCCATGTTGATGTGATGGACGGACACTTTGTTCCTAATATTACGATTGGACCTTTGATTGTAGAAGCAATAAGACCAGTAACCTCTCTACCGCTTGATGTACACTTAATGATTGAGAATCCTGATAGTTTTATTGATTCCTTTGTAAAAGCGGGGGCAAACATTATTTCTGTCCATGTTGAAGCTAGTAAACATATACATAGAACCATTCAATTAATAAAGGATAGAGGTTGTAAAGCAGGAGTTGTCATAAATCCGGCTACACCTGTAGAAATGATTGAACCTTTATTAGATGATTTAGATCTAATTCTTGTTATGACTGTAAATCCAGGTTTTGGGGGACAGAAATTCATTTCTTCAACACTACCAAAGATAAAAAAGCTTGCCCAATGGATTAAAGAAAGAGACCTTTCAATTGAATTAGAAGTTGACGGTGGTGTAAATGCACTAACTGCTCCTATGTGTGTAGAAGCAGGAGCGAATATTCTTGTTGCTGGTTCTGCGGTTTTCAATCAAGTTGATCGAGTGAAGGCTATTCAATTACTAAGAGGCAAGTAAATAAAACAATCACTTAATGAAAATAGACTGTTTTTTAAACAGTCTATTTTCATTAGATGCCCCTCTGATTAATGTAATTGATAGTTAACAAAAAGAAATTTAAGTAAGCAACAGCAAAGATAATGACAAACCATGATGAATGTTTAACTAAGCGTTGTAGATAAAGGCTACCCTGAAAATAAGGGGATCTTCGTTCCAGAACACTCGCTTTCCGTGGGGCGGGCGGTGAGCCCCTCGGCGATAGTGCCTTCAGGTCTCACCTGTCCCGCTAGTCCCACAGGACTTTGAATAGGCTTCCATGAGTTCTCACCGCACGAAGGAAATGCGGGAGTATTTTCGAGGAGTCTCGCGTTCTCCCACTTCGATCACTGCTAAAGAAATATATTGCTTATTTTCATACCTCATGGTGCAAAATTGTTATGCATGAAGGTCACTGTTAAATGTGATTTTTGATCTCCTATGTAGGAACCCCCTCGTCTTTCGTTTAGAAATCAACATGGAGTTTCACAGAGTCTGATAAAAAGTTTCGTAAAGGTGGAAAACAATGATTATTCATATAGTGGCTGGTGGACCAGTAAAAATGATACCTAGTTTTACACAATATAATGAAAATGATGTCACTTGGATTGGTGTAGATCGAGGATTATTGACCTTGTTAAAACAAGGCGTGATTCCGGCAAAAGGCATTGGGGATTTTGATTCTGTATCACATTCTGAGTTAGAATGGATCAAGGAAAAATACTCACAATTGGATATTGTCCCTGCTGAAAAGGATCAGACTGATACAGAACTTGCAATCGATTGGGCTATCGCACAGAATCCAGAAAAAATACTAGTTTTTGGGGCAACAGGTGGTAGATTGGATCATGCATTAGCCAATATTCAATTACTGATGAAAGGAATTACTCAAGAAGTAGTAATTGAAATCATAGATACACAAAACGTACTTAGTCTTGTGTCACCTGGTAACTATAATATAGAAAAAACAAAGTGCTATTCTTATATCTCCTTTCTTCCATTTACAAAAGTAGTGAAAGGGATGACACTAACAGGTTTTAAATACCCTTTAAAAAATAGAAATATAGAATGGGGAACAACTTTGTGTATTAGCAATGAAATAATTGAAGAAAGAGGTACTTTTTCATTCTCAGATGGCATAGTCATAATGGTAAAGAGTAAAGATTTAAGTCCTGATTTAAAGGTGTAACAAGTAGGTACTATTTATTGCTTCGTGAATATACTTATAAGGCAATTGTCTATGAAATTCATTTAAAGTAACTTGTCTATAATAGGAGGGGAAATATGAGATTCTATACGATTAAGCTTCCGAAATTCCTGGGTGGGATTGTTAGGGCAGTTCTGGGCTCTTTTAAAAAGAATTAGTAGGAGGCACCTTGTGACCTAAGGTGCTTCTTTTTTTGATTGGCTTTTTTAGAGTTCCGTGTTTCTTTTTTTAAAGAAAGTAGATTGAAGTGGAAGGTGCTAGACTCCTCGAATGCTTCGGCAGAGCTATAGAGGAATAACCGTATCTTTTATGACGAAATTGTGATATTTAGTACCAAACGTCCCGATTTCACCGAAGCATACTCTAGGAAGCCGTTCAATCGGTACGCTGGAGTATTTTCATGGAAGCCTATTCGGTCGGGCTCCCGCATTTCCTTCGTGCGGTGAAACTCATGGAAGCATATTCAAAGTCCCGAGGGAAAGCGAGTGTTCTGGAACGAAGATCCCCTTATTTTCAGGGTAGCCAATAATAAAATGAATGAAAAAAGACGATGGAAGTCCATCGTCTTTTTAGGGATACTATAATTTAATTATACGCGTTCAACTTTGCCAGATTTAAGTGCTCTAGCAGAAACGTATACACGCTTAGGTTTTCCGTTTATAAGAATACGAACCTTTTGTAGGTTTGCTCCCCAAGAACGTCTGCTTGAGTTCATCGCATGTGAACGAGAATTTCCGAAAGAAGCTTTTTTACCAGTAATTGCACATTTGCGAGCCATTTTAATTTCCCTCCTTGCTACCTATCTAAATCAAGTACTATAACAAATAAACATAAGTACTTTACTACTACATATTAGGATAAAAACACTTTTTAACTTTATCATAACAATAAGTAGAATGCAATAATTGAATCAAGAAAAAAACCTTGACATAGATTTTTTTTATTTGCTGTATAATAATAAATGTAAGATTAGGGTAATCGTTTAGGTTATACTTTTAAATTGGATTATTGTATAGTAAAATGACGATAGCTGTGATAATAACCCAAACATACATTAATCTCCTATTTCTGGAACTTAAACAATGCAAGTTCGATTATTCAAAGGGGGAACAAAGAAATGTCCATCGAAATGAAAACACAATATGGAAATATTGATATTTCCAACGAAGTAATTGCTACAATTGCTGGAGGTGGAGCAATTGAATGCTATGGTATTATTGGTATGGCATCTAAAAAGCAATTAAAAGATGGAATTACAGAAATTCTAAAGAAAGAAAACTTTACTAAAGGTGTTCTAGTTCGTCAGATTAATGACGAGATTCACATCGATATGCACATTATCGTCAGTTATGGTACGAAAATCTCTGAAATTGCACATAATGTTCAAACAAAGGTAAAGTATACGTTAAATCAAACTTTGGGACTTGCTGTAGAGACAGTAAATATTTATGTGCAAGGAGTTCGAGTAACGAACGTATAATGAGGAGGAAGTTGCAAGTGACAATTACAAAATTGGATGGGAATCGTTTTGCGCAAATGGTTATTCAAGGTGCGGAAAACTTATCGAACAACGTTTTAATGGTCGATGCCTTAAACGTTTTTCCAGTTCCTGATGGTGATACTGGGACTAATATGAACTTATCAATTAGTTCTGGTGCAAAAGAAGTAAAAAATAATGTGAATGTTCACATTGGTAAAACGGGAGCTAGTCTTGCTAAAGGTTTGTTAATGGGAGCAAGAGGTAATTCTGGTGTTATTCTATCTCAATTATTTAGAGGATTTGCAAAGTCAATTGAGAACAAGGAAACGATTAATACTATAGAGTTTGCTGCTGCTTTAGAACTGGGTGTAGAAACTGCTTATAAAGCAGTAATGAAACCAGTGGAAGGTACAATATTAACTGTTGCAAAAGATACGGCAAAAAAAGTAGTACAAGTAGCAAAAAAGGAAAACGATCTTATTAAATTCATGGAAGAAGTACTTAATGAAGCTAAAGCCTCTTTGAGCCGTACTCCTGATTTATTACCCGTTTTAAAAGAAGTGGGAGTTGTAGACAGTGGCGGTCAAGGTCTAGTTATTATTTACGAAGGTTTCCTTGCAGAGCTAAGAGGAGAAGAACTGCCAACAGCTTCAGTAACAGGTCCTTCTATGACAGACTTGGTGAGTGCTGAACATCATAAAAGTATCCAAAGTCATATGAACACAGCAGATATAGAGTTTGGATATTGCACAGAATTCATGGTTCGATTCGAAGAAGATAAATTGGAACAAAGTCCATTCACTGAAGAAAAATTCAGATTGGATTTAAGTAGTCACGGTGACTCCTTATTAGTAGTAGCCGATGAAGAGATTGTTAAAGTACATATACATGCAGAGTATCCAGGAGAAGTTCTTACGTATGGACAGAAGTATGGTAGCCTAATCAACCTGAAAATTGACAATATGAGACAACAACATACTAATATTTATTCTGAAGAAAAGACGGATGTTCGACCATCAGTAGTTCCTAAGAAGAAAGAAAAGAGTGAGTATGGCATAGTTGCAGTTGCAATGGGTTCTGGAATTGCTGATCTATTTAAAAGTCTGGGTGCAGGTGCAGTTATTGAGGGCGGACAGACGATGAACCCTAGTACAGAAGATATTGTTAAGGCGATTGAAGAGGTAAACGCTAAGCATGTCTATATCTTACCAAATAATAGTAATATTGTGATGGCAGCTCAGCAGGCAGCTACCGTTACGGGTGACCATGTAGCGGTGATACCTTCTAAAACTGTTCCACAAGGTATGGCGGCACTGTTAGCATTTAATCCTTCGGTTTCAATGAAAGAGAATACTGAATTAATGAAAGAATCTTTAGGTAAAATAAAAACTGGTCAAGTGACTTATGCAGTTCGTGATACTACCATTGATGGTTTGACCATTGAAAAAGACGATTTCATGGGTATCTCAGATGGCAAAATTGTCGTAACATCAAAAAACCAAGTTGATGTAGCGAAGCAATTATTGACTTCAATGATTGGTGAAGACGATGAAATCATTACAATCCTCCAGGGTGAAGATGCATCTGAAAAAGAAGTTGAGGATTTGACTAGTTATATTGAAGATGAATTTGAAGATATCGAAGTAGAGGTCCATAAAGGGAATCAACCTTTATATTCTTTTATTTTCTCAATAGAATAGAAACTCTGACAAAGAGTAGCATAAAATGAATAGAAGGGGGACTCCCCCTTCTATTTCAATGTAGTGGAGGGAAATGTGATTATGAAATACAGAAGTGTATTTGATATTATTGGCCCAATAATGATTGGACCTTCGAGCTCACATACTGCTGGAGCGGCTAGAATTGGTAGAGTGGCCAGAAGTTTATTTGGAAGAGAACCTAAGTGGATAGATGTTTCGTTATATGGATCATTTGCTAAAACATATAAAGGTCATGGGACAGATGTAGCGATAATCGGTGGGATTCTGGATTTTGATACGTTTGATGAAAGAATCATTACTTCTATGGAAATTGCAAAGAAGGCAGGAATTTCTATTGCATTTAGAGAAGAAGAGGCAATTACTGAACATCCTAATACAGCTAGAGTCCGAATAGGCGATGATAATAGTGAATTAGAGGTTGTCGGTATTTCCATAGGTGGAGGTAAAATAGAAATTACTGAAATAAATGGATTTGTGCTTAGACTTTCCGGAACCAATCCTGCGATAATCATAGTTCATAATGATCGCTACGGTGCCATCGCATCTGTTTCTAACGTCCTAGCAAAATATGAAATAAATATTGGGCATATGGACGTCTCTAGGAAAGAAAAGGGTAAACTTGCACTTATGACTATAGAAGTTGATCAAACAATCGAAGACAAAGTACTAAATGAGCTTATGAATCTACCAAACATCCTTCAAGTATCTAAGATTATTGAGTAAGTATACAATTGTTAACGCTTTCAAATCTAATTTTAATACGATTTGAGGCTTCTATCAAAAGGAGGGATACAAATGTTTCGTAATGTGGCTGAATTAGTAGAATTAGCAGAAACTAAAAAGATGAAAATTTCTGAGATTATGATCAGACAAGAAATGAATGTGACGAACAAATCCAGAGAGACCATTATGGAGTTTATGGATGCTAATCTAAAGATTATGGAGCAAGCGGTTGAAAAGGGGATAGCTGGAGTTAAGTCTCACTCAGGCTTAACTGGAGGAGATGCCGTCCTTATGCAAAAATATATAGAAAAGGGTAATTTTTTATCTGGGAAAACTATATTAGATGCTGTAAGCAAGGCTGTTGCAACAAATGAAGTTAATGCAGCAATGGGAACTATTTGTGCAACACCCACTGCAGGATCTGCTGGAGTTGTACCTGGTACATTGTTCGCTGTTCGAGATTTGTTAAATCCTACAAGAGAGCAAATGGTTGAATTCTTATTTACAGCTGGTGCTTTTGGTTTTGTTGTTGCAAATAATGCTTCAATTTCAGGTGCAGCTGGTGGCTGTCAAGCGGAAGTTGGTTCTGCGGCTGGCATGGCTGCTGCTGCAATAGTGGAGTTAGCTGGTGGAACACCTAGTCAATCTGCGGAAGCAATGGCGATAACTTTAAAAAATATGCTTGGATTAGTCTGTGATCCTGTCGCTGGATTAGTCGAAGTTCCGTGTGTGAAACGAAATGCGATGGGTGCAGCAAATGCAATGGTCGCTGCAGATATGGCTTTAGCTGGTATTACAAGTAGGATTCCATGCGATGAAGTAATTGATGCCATGTATAAAATTGGATTATCCATGCCGACGGCATTGAAGGAAACTGCGCAAGGAGGTTTAGCGGCTACTCCGACAGGACGAGAGCTCGAAGCAAAAATTTTCGGGATACCGCTAAACAAGGGTGAATAGCGTTTTATCCCAATCTGTAGACTTAGTTAAAGGTATTGGGAAGGATACAGCTGGGATGTTAGCAGAGATGGACCTATACACTATTCAAGATTTATTGGAGCATATCCCCTATCGATATGAGGATTACAGTTTAAAAGACTTATCAGAAGTCAAACATGAAGAACGTGTCACTGTAGAGGGGAAGGTTCATAGTGAACCTTCTTTAATGTATTTTGGTAAGAAGCGTTCAAAAGTAACAGTAAGGGTACTTGTCGAAAAGTATTTAATTTCAGCAGTTTTTTTTAATCAACCATATGTGAAAAGTAATTTAATATTAGGTTCTGTTATCACAATTACAGGAAAGTGGGATCAGCACCGTCAAACGATTACAGTTAGTGAGATGAAGGTTGGCGAAAATAATCGGGATTTGGAACTAAAGCCTTTGTACCATACAAAGGGTAATGTGACAACAAAGGCACTTCAACGTTACATATCAAATGCCTTTCATCAATTTGAAACACAAATTCAAGAAAATCTACCTACTACAATAAGAGAACGGTATAAACTTTTGTCAAGGAAAGAGACGCTGAAATTTCTGCACTTCCCTTCGGATTTTTCCAATGTGAAGAATGCGAGACGTAGAATGGTATATGAAGAATTTTTACTTTTTCAGCTTAAAATGCAAGCTCTACGTAAATATGAAAGAGAAAATTCTGCAGGAATATCTCATCAATACTCGGAAGAAACCCTTCAAGCATTTATACATACTCTGCCTTTTACTTTAACCTCAGCTCAAGAAAGGGTTGTACGAGAAATAATAAAAGATTTAGTATCTCCTTATCGAATGAATCGTCTATTACAAGGAGATGTGGGTTCAGGAAAAACAGTAGTTGCGGCAATAGCATTATATGTTTGCTATCTCTCAGGTTTTCAAGGCGCCCTAATGGTCCCGACTGAAATATTAGCAGAACAACATGCCGATGGATTAAAGAAACTTCTAGAACCAGTTGGATTGAAAATTGAATTATTAACATCATCAGTAAAAGGAAAAAAAAGAAAGTTGATCCTTGAGCGTTTATCGATGGGAGACATTAACTTATTGATAGGGACACATGCCCTAATCCAAGATGAGGTGAATTTTCACCATTTAGGTCTTGTTATTACAGATGAACAGCACCGCTTTGGTGTCGGTCAGAGGAAGATTCTCAGGGAGAAAGGTGTATCGCCTGATGTATTATTTATGACTGCCACACCAATACCAAGGACCCTTGCGATTACAGCGTTTGGAGAGATGGATGTTTCAGTGATTGATGAACTACCTTCTGGGAGGAAGGAAATTGAAACATATTGGGCTAAACACAGTATGATAGATCGTGTGCTTGGTTTTATTGAACGAGAACTACAAAAGGGAAGGCAAGCTTATGTAATTTGTCCACTTATAGAAGAATCGGAAAAGCTTGATGTTCAAAATGCAATTGACGTTCATAGCATGTTAACACAAACTTTTACAAACTATAAAGTAGGGCTGATGCATGGAAGACTATCTTCGGATGAGAAAGAAAGTGTTATGAAATCATTCAGCCTAAATGAGATAAATGTACTTGTATCGACAACAGTTGTAGAAGTTGGAGTCAATGTACCAAATGCAACAATCATGGTTATCTATGATGCTGAACGATTTGGACTTTCTCAATTACATCAATTAAGAGGAAGGGTTGGGCGAGGTGCAGACCAGTCCTATTGTGTATTACTTGCTGATCCTAAGTCAGAATCTGGGAAAGAACGTATGCAAATTATGACGGAGACAAATGATGGTTTTGTTTTATCTGAAAAAGATTTAGAGTTGCGCGGACCAGGTGATTTTTTTGGACGTAAACAAAGTGGTCTACCTGAATTTAAAATTGCTGATATGGTACATGACTATCGCGCATTAGAAATCGCTAGGCAAGATGCTGTCAAATTAATAAATTCTACTGTCTTTTGGAAAGGTGAAGACTATAAACTACTACGTGAAATGGTTGAAGCCTCTGGTGCATTATCAGGAGAAAAACTTGATTAATTTTATTCGTAGATAATACTAATACTCAATCTTTATTCATTGAAAAGATTGAAAAAGATTGAGTATTAGAAACTTCCCATTCGGTTACTTTCATTTTCTAAATAGATAAACTACAGTCTATAAAATTATTAGTATCTAACTTTACCTGTGGCATGAAATATCTTTATAGAAGGAAGAGGTTTTGATGGATCTAAAGCCAGCAGGTTTTTTGGTTAGATCAATAGCTTTCGTAGTTGATATTTTGTTATATGTTATGACAGTTTTTTCTATCTTTTTTTTGATAACAGGAGAGCTATCAACTCATTGGGCCATAAGTTGGATGGGGCAATGGATATTCACAGGGTATTTAACCTTAGTTCCATTATTTTGGAATGGATATGTTATAGGCAAACGCATCTTTAAAATAAAAGTAAGAAGGATTGATGGTAAGGAATTAACTCTTAAGGATATGTTCTTACGAGAGGTTGTAGGGAAATTTATAGTGGTTTATGCTACTTGGGGGTTAAGTAATATAGTTAGTACGCTTATGGTCCTATTTAGAAAGGATAAAAGAGCAATTCATGACATAATTGCAGGTACGTATGTTAGTTAGTACAATTGGGGGAACGTAAAAAAAGACAGTAAGAGAATATAGTTTTAATTTCTTGTCTCTTTTCTTCGTGCGGTGAGAACTCATGGAAGCACATTCATTTTCCAGTAGGAACAGCGGGACAGGTGAGATATTAAGTATTCATGTATTACACAGTTTCAGCTTAGACTCAGAAAGAGGGAATGTATGTCTTTCATTTTAAAATGGGATTTAAAGAAAAAAGTATAGAATATTTGGGTTAAAAGAAGCAGAGTGCGGACAGAAATGGTTGCATTCTGCTTCTTAAAATTATATACTACTTTTAGTACCTAGTCTTAATAGTGTGAAGGGTGTCATTATGAAAAAAAATAAAAAAGATAGACAACTTCTTCTTCAAGATACGATTTTAGAAAATCCGTTTATAACCGATGAGGAGTTAGCTGATAAATTTACAGTTAGTATACAAACAATAAGATTGGATCGACTTGAGCTTTCCATCCCAGAGCTTAGGGAGCGAATAAAAAATGTTGCAGAAAAGCAACTGGATAAAGAGGTTAGGTCACTCCCTATAGATGAGATCATTGGTGAAATAGTAGACCTTGTTTTGGACGAATCCGCGATTTCTATTTTTGATGTGACAGAAGAGCACGTATTTAAAAGAAATCAAATAGCACGAGGGCATCATTTGTTCGCACAAGCAAATTCACTTGCTGTAGCTGTGATAAATGATGAATTAGCCTTAACAGCTAAAGCTAATATACATTTTACAAGGCAGGTAAAAGTGGGAGAACGATTAATTGCTAAAGCAAAAGTAACAACCGTTGAAAATGAAAAGGATCGTACAGTTGTAGAGGTAAAGAGTTTCGTAGGTAATGAACAGGTATTTTCAGGTGAATTTCACATGTTTAGATCAAAGCGAAATGAATAATCTCTCAACTTAATAACAGTAAGATGGTTGAAAAAAGGATGGTTATATAGTGAGAATAGCAATAGATGCAATGGGTGGAGACAATGCACCAGGTGAAATAGTTAAAGGTGCAATTCTAGCAATACAAAAATATCCAGACCTGTCTGTTATTTTAATTGGTGATGAGAAACAAATCAAACCGTTTCTATCATCGGCAGATAGAATTGAAATTATACATACGGATGAGGTCATTGAGGCTACAGATGATCCAGTTCGTTCTGTTAGAAGAAAGAAGAATGCTTCTATGGTTCTAATGGCTAAAGAAGTTAGTGAAAAAAGAGCTGACGCTTGTGTTTCTGCAGGTAATACAGGAGCTCTTATGACAGCGGGGCTATTTATAGTTGGTCGTATTGAAGGAATTGATCGTCCTGCACTTTCTCCTACATTACCCACGATGCAGGGGGATGGTTTCTTGTTTTTAGATGTTGGAGCCAATGCTGATGCAAAAGCAGAGCATCTGCTTCAGTATGCAATTATGGGCTCAATTTATGCTGAAAAAGTTAGAGGTATTAAAAACCCAAGAATTGGATTGCTTAATGTAGGAACAGAAGAGAAAAAGGGGAACGAACTTACGAAAGCAGCCTTTGGATTGCTCTCAAATGCAAATATTAATTTTATTGGAAATGTTGAATCCCGTGATTTGCTAGATGGAGTCGCTGATGTAGTTGTAACTGATGGGTTTACAGGTAATATTACATTAAAAACGATCGAAGGAACTGCCCTTTCTGTTTTTTCTATGTTAAAAACTGCTTTAACAAGCAATTTTACAACTAAGTTAGCAGCAGCTGTTCTCAAACCAAAGTTAGTGGGACTTAAAAAAACAATGGACTATTCAGAGCATGGGGGGGCTGCTTTATTCGGTCTTAAAGCACCTGTAATTAAAGCTCATGGCTCCTCAAACGCGAACGCTGTTTTTCATGCGATCAGACAAACGCGAGAAATGCTACAAAATAAGGTAACGGATACAATTGCAGCAGCTGTTCAATCGACAGAGAAATAGAAAGGGGAAAAACACATGAGTAAGATAGCGTTTATTTTTCCTGGACAAGGCTCTCAGAGTGTAGGGATGGGGAAACAGTTGGCAGAACAATATCCTGAAGTACAAAGTGTGTTTGATGTAGCTGATAAAAGATTAGAAGTTTCCTTATCTACCATTATTTTTGATGGTCCAGGAGAGCAACTGACCTTAACGATAAATACACAGCCAGCTCTATTGACAACGAGCATTGCTATATATGAAAAGTTTAAACAATATGGTATTGTGCCTGATTTTGTTGCTGGACATAGTTTAGGTGAATACACAGCGTTAGTAGTAGCTGAAAGTATTTCTTTTGAGGATGCCGTATATACTGTAAGAAAACGCGGTGAATTTATGGAAGCGGCTGTTCCTTCTGGTATTGGCACTATGGCTGCTATACTAGGAGTTGACTTCGAAACACTCGAACAAGTGACTGACTCTGTCTCGAAAGGTGGAAACCCTGTTCAACTCGCGAACCTTAACTGCCCTGGGCAAATTGTCATTTCTGGTTCAACAAAAGGTGTGGAGGAAGCATCGCTACAAGCTAAGGAAAAGGGAGCTAGACTAGTCGTACCGCTAGACGTAAGTGGACCATTCCATTCTTCACTAATGAAACCAGCGGCTGAAAAACTAAGTGAGGTCTTAAGTAGTATAAATATACATAAAGCTAAAGTTCCGGTTATAGCAAATGTTACTGGATTACCAATGAGCGGTTCACAGGATATAAAAGAGAAGCTAATTGAACAGCTATACTCGCCTGTTAAATGGCAACAATCTGTAGACAAGCTGATCGAACTAGGCGTAGATACTTTCATTGAGATAGGGCCAGGTAAAGTACTATCAGGCCTAGTGAAAAAAGTAAATCGCAAAGTCAAAACCTATGCCGTTTCTGATGAAGAATCATTGCTCAAAACGGTAGAAGCTTTAAAGGGGGAAATGTAATGCTTACTGGAAAAGTAGCTCTTGTAACAGGAGCTTCAAGAGGGATTGGAAAAGCCATTGCACTTGAACTAGCTCTAAATGGTGCCACTGTGGCAGTGAACTTTTCAGGCAGTGAAGAAAAGGCAAACGCTGTAGTGGAAGAAATCAAGGCTCTAGGTAGAGAAGCTATCGCAATTAAAGCAGACGTATCCAATAGTGATTCTGTTAATAATTTAGTAAAGACGGTTATAGAGACGTATGGTAGTTTAGATATCCTGGTGAATAATGCAGGGATTACAAGAGATAATTTAATAATGAGGATGAAAGAAGAAGAATGGGACGATGTAATCAACACCAATCTCAAGGGTGTGTTCCAGTGTACCAAAGCAGTCACTAGACAAATGATGAAACAGCGAAGTGGAAAAATCATTAACATTGCTTCCATTGTCGGAGTTAGTGGAAATCCTGGTCAAGCTAATTATGTTGCTGCAAAAGCAGGGGTCATCGGTTTAACAAAAACTGTGGCAAAAGAATTATCAAGTCGAAATATTAATGTTAATGCAATTGCTCCTGGATTTATCACGACTGATATGACTGAGAAGTTGCCAGAAGAAGTAAAAGGAGAAATGTTGAAACAAATACCTCTTGCTAAATTTGGTGAGCCAAGAGATATTGCAAAGGTTGTCCTTTTCCTTGCATCAGAGGATAGTAAATATATTACGGGTCAAACACTCCATGTTGATGGTGGAATGGTAATGTAAGTAGTAAAATAACAACCTTGTTATTTGAACTAGTTTTTTTAAGTGGAATTTACTATAATGATTTGAGGGGAGGTGAACGACAATGGCAGAAGTTTTAGAGCGCGTAACGAAAATAATCGTTGATCGTCTTGGTGTAGAGGAAGCTGAAGTTAAGCTTGATGCAAAGTTCAAGGAAGATTTAGGTGCTGATTCCCTAGATGTTGTAGAACTTGTAATGGAACTAGAAGATGAATTTGATATGGAAATCTCTGATGAAGATGCAGAAAACATTACAACAGTTGGAGATGCTGTTTCATACATACAAGGAACCCTTTCATAAACTATTTAACATTTAACAAGTCGGTCCCGTATGGTACGGGGCCTTTCTTGCTTTAAAGTTAAGAAGAAAGAGAAAGCAGATGTATTCTAGGCTTGGAGGAAGGTTTCATGAAATCGAATAATAGAAAGTCTTTTAGTACTCAGAAAGCAGCTTTTCAAGCCTTTCAAGAAAAAATCGGCATTAGTTTTCAAAATGAAAAATTATTATATCAGGCATTTACCCATTCATCTTATGTGAATGAGCATCGTAGGAGACCGTTTGAGGATAATGAACGGCTTGAATTTTTAGGAGATGCTGTGTTAGAACTTACTGTTTCCAAGTACTTGTTTAATACTTACCCGATGATGAGTGAAGGTGAATTAACTAAACTAAGAGCTTCAATTGTTTGTGAGCCTTCCCTTGTTCAATTTGCGAATGACATGCATTTTGGTGAACTTATTTTACTCGGTAAAGGAGAAGAACTCACTGGAGGACGAGCACGCCCTGCTTTACTTGCAGATGTGTTTGAAGCTTTCATTGGAGCTCTATACTTGGATCAAGATATCAATGCAGCATGGAGATTTTTAGAAATGGTTGTTTTTCCAAAAATTCAAAAAGGTGCTTTTTCTCATGTGATGGACTATAAAAGTCAATTGCAAGAACTTATTCAAAGAGATGGTAGCGGTGCTATAGAGTACAAAATCATACAGGAAAAAGGGCCAGCCCATAATCGGATTTTCGAGTCACATGTTTTCTTAAATGGTGAAACATTGGGTACTGGTACAGGTAAATCAAAGAAAGAGGCAGAGCAACAAGCTGCCCAAATGGCTTTACAAATCAAACTTTCAAAATAGTTAGAAGTGAAATTGTGAGTGTATTTTAGCGATTTCAAGGGAATCCCTTAAAATAGGGGATTCCTTTTTCAATTTATGATAAAATCAAGCAGTAAACATTTATATATTTAAGCAATGCTACGGAAAATTAAATGCGCCTTAACTTATTGCTCTGTTAAAGCATCCTATTGAATTCTAAAGCGAAGTTGTGTGAATTTGAAGGCGAGCATCAGCTTAGGAAATCAGCAAACTGGTTTAAGAGAAACAATTATAAAACAACATATAGTAGGAGGGGAATTATTTGTTCCTCAAGCGTTTAGATATAGTCGGGTTTAAATCTTTTGCGGAGCGAGTCTCAGTGGATTTCGTCTCTGGAGTGACTTCGGTTGTTGGTCCAAATGGTAGTGGGAAAAGTAACATAACTGATGCAATTCGGTGGGTACTTGGTGAGCAATCTGCTAAGTCTCTTCGAGGTGCAAAAATGGAAGATATAATTTTTGCAGGAAGTGATTCTAGAAAAGCATTAAATGTTGCAGAAGTAACTTTAA
Source organism: Bacillus sp. (in: firmicutes) (assembly GCA_041611945.1). Lineage (GTDB taxonomy): Bacteria > Bacillota > Bacilli > Bacillales > SA4 > Bacillus_BS. The sequence goes on along the minus strand of JBFILZ010000001.1, from coordinate 24,798 downwards.
CTCTGGATAATGTTGATCAATTCTTACCGATTGATTTTCATGAAGTAAGTGTAACAAGAAGAGTATATCGTTCTGGTGAATCCGATTTCTTTATTAATAAACAATCATGTCGATTAAAAGATATAGTTGACTTATTTATGGATTCCGGTCTCGGTCGTGAGGCGTTTTCTATAATTTCTCAAGGTAAAGTAGAAGAGATTTTAAGTAGTAAAGCTGAAGAAAGAAGAACGATTTTTGAAGAAGCTGCAGGTGTATTGAAATATAAATTACGAAAAAAGAAAGCAGAATTTAAGTTAGCAGAGACACAGGAAAATCTAAATAGAATTGAAGATATTCTACATGAATTAGAGAATCAAGTTGAACCACTAAAAGAACAATCCTCGCTTGCTAAGGAATTTCTCGAAAAGAAGGAAGAACTTGAGAAAATTGAGGTTGCCCTTACAGTATTTGAAATTGAGGATCTTCATTCGAAGTGGGAATCGCTTAATCAACAGCTAGAGGAGCATAAGAATCAAGAAATACAGCTAGGTGCTACCATTCAACGGGACGAAGCGAAAATTGAGAGCCACCGTGAAAATGTCCGTGAACTGGACGATTTAATTTCACAACTTCAAGAGGGATTATTGCATTCAATTGAAGATTTAGAAAAGCTTGAAGGCCGAAAAGAAGTATTGCGAGAAAGAAAAAAGAATTCATCTCAAAACCGTTTGCAATTAGTAAAAATTGTTGAAGAAAGTGAATCTAAATCATTTACTTATAAAGAATTTTTGAAGGATGAAAATGTACGTTTAACAGAGCTTAAAGGAAAAGTAAAGGAATTAAAAGTTGAACTCGATCGTAAAGACATGCTTTATAGTGAGATTTCCGAGAACATCGAGGAACAGTTAGAAAATAGTAAAAGTGAATACGTTGAACAATTAAACGAACAAGCAGCAAGAAGAAATGAAATTTCCTATTTAGAAGAACAGCTCAAGCAACAGCAGTCAAAGAATGAGAGGCTTGATAAAACTAATGAAAAATTCATTGCTGAGAGAAAAGAATTACAGATAAAGAAGGAAGAAATAGAGAAACAATTACTTATTCAACAAAATTTAGTGAGAGACCAAATCGCAGAAAATAGACAACTGCAAGTTAATCTTGAACAAACAAAAGAAGAATATCAAAAAAAGGAATCCATGCTATATCAAGCGTATCAATTATTACAACAAACAAAGTCAAGAAAAGAAGCAATCGAAGAAATGCAGGAAGATTTTTCTGGCTTTTTTCAAGGTGTTAAAGAGATATTAAAGGCCCGTAATAAAAAAATAAAGGGAATACATGGAGCCATAGCAGAGCTAATAAAGGTTCCAAAGGAATATGAAACAGCAATTGAAATCTCGCTTGGCGCATCTATGCAATATATTGTAGTTGACAATGAATCTAACGCAAGAGATGCCATTCAGTTCTTAAAACAAAATCACTTCGGAAGAGCGACATTTTTACCTTTATCCGCTATATCAGGAAAAAAACTCTCCGTAGAACAGACAAGCAAGCTCCAAGCCCATGAAGCATTTATAGGAGTGGCCTCTGAATTAATAACTAATGATGAGAAATATGTAAACGTTGTCGGAAGCTTGTTGGGTAATGTCATCCTAGCTACTAACTTAAAAGGTGCGAATGAGTTGGCTAAGCTTATTAATTATCGCTATCGTATCGTTACATTAGATGGTGATGTTGTGAGTCCTGGTGGAGCGATGACAGGTGGTGCAATAAAGCAAAAGTCAAATTCAATATTAGGTAGAAAACGTGAACTAGAACAACTAAAAGCTAAGCTATCTGAACTAGAAGAAAAAGCTGGCAAACTTGAGAATCATGTTAAAATTCTAAAGAAGACTATAGTAGACCAAGAGGAAAAGCTAAATAAGGTAAGAGAACATGGAGAAGAGATTCGTTATCTAGAGCAAAGCTTGAAGGCTGGAATCCGCGAAGTTGAAGTCGAAGAAAAGAATTTAAATGAACGATTATCAATATATGATTATGAAAAAGAGATTAATACTTCTGAACAAGAGAATTTAAGTAGTCGAAAAAAAGTACTATTAGAACAGCTCCAAACAATAGGTGAGAATATTAGTAAGTTTGATATAGAAATTAAGCGATTAGCTGATTTAAAAACTAAACAAAAGTTTTCAAAAGACAACTTACTATCTGATATTACCAACATACGTGTTGAACTAGCTGAAAATAGACAAGCCTTATCAAATCAACAGGAAAAAGTGGATCGACTATTACATGAATTCAATGAAACAGAACGTTTACTATTAACGTCAAAAGAAGATTTGGCAATACTCTCAAGTGAAATGACGACGAATAATTCTGGTGAAGAGCAGCTTGAAAAGCAGGCTGAACTAAAGTTATTGGAGAAAAATAATACAATCTCACTCATTTCTGAAAGACGTGAAGAACGTTTGAAACTTCATACTAAGATAGAAGATTCTGAACATGAGTTAAAAGAAATAAGGCGTCAATATAAACAATTCGGCGAAGCAATTAAAGACGAGGAAATCAAGAGCAATCGCCTTGATGTGGAGCTTGAAACACGTCTAAACCATCTTAGAGAAGAGTACACTCTTTCTTTTGAAGCAGCGAAAGAGAAATTCCCCTTAGCTGTTGAGTATCAGGAGGCTAGGAAAAGGGTTAAGCTAATTAAGATGGCCATTGATGAACTTGGTTCAGTTAACCTTGGTGCAATTGAAGAGTATGAACGTATATCTGAACGACATCATTTCCTACTCGAACAGAAAACAGATTTAGTAGATGCAAAAGACACTTTGTATCGTGTAATCGATGAAATGGATGATGAGATGAAGAAACGATTCGAAACAACCTTTAATAATATCCGCTCTCATTTCGAGTCTGTTTTTCAAGCGTTATTTGGTGGTGGAAGAGCAGACTTGCGGCTTACTAACCCTGAGGATTTATTAAATACTGGTGTGGATATTGTGGCACAGCCACCTGGAAAGAAGCTTCAGAGTTTAAGTCTTCTCTCAGGTGGGGAGCGTGCTCTAACGGCCATTGCCTTATTATTCTCGATATTAAAAGTACGCCCTGTTCCGTTTTGTGTACTAGATGAGGTAGAAGCTGCTTTAGATGATGCGAACGTCCATCGATTTGGAGTGTATTTAAAGAAATTTAGTAAGGAAACACAGTTCATTGTGATTACTCATCGTAAAGGAACAATGGAAGAAAGTGATGTATTATATGGGGTCACGATGCAAGAATCAGGTGTATCTAAGCTAGTTTCTGTTAGATTAGAGGATTCAAAGGACCTTGTAGGAGTTTAAGAATGTAAGGAAAGAGGAAACCTAAATGAGCTTTTTAAAAAAATTAAAAGAAAAAATTTCGAAACAAACAGATTCTGTTACAGAAAAATTTAAAGATGGTTTAACAAAGACAAGGGACTCATTATCTGGCAAAGTAAATGAGTTAGTATATCGATATAGAAAGATTGATGAAGATTTTTTTGAAGAATTAGAAGAAATCCTCATTTCAGCAGACGTTGGAATAAAGGCAGTAATGAAAATAATTGATGAATTAAAAGATGAAGTGAAAAAACGGAATTTGCAAGAACCAAGTGAAGTTCAATCAGTAATTTTCGAAAAAATCGTGGACATTTATAAAGGCGATGATCAAGAAACAGCTGGTCTAAACCTACAGGAAAAAGGATTAACTGTAGTTTTAGTTGTGGGGGTTAATGGTGTAGGTAAAACGACCTCAATTGGCAAGTTAGCGTTCAAGCTTAAGCAAGAAGGAAAAAAGGTTTTGCTAGCAGCTGGTGATACTTTTAGAGCAGGTGCAATTGAACAACTAGAAGTTTGGGGAGAAAGAGTAGGTGTAGACGTTATTAAGCAATCAGCTGGTTCAGATCCAGCTGCCGTAATGTTCGATGCCATGCAGGCTGCTAAATCACGGAATGTTGATGTGTTGCTATGTGACACAGCAGGACGCTTGCAAAATAAAGTAAATTTAATGAATGAACTTGAAAAAGTAAAACGGGTAATAGAACGAGAAGTCCCAGGTGCACCTCATGAAGTACTCCTTGTCTTAGATGCGACAACAGGACAAAATGCTATGAGTCAAGCGAAAACTTTTACTGAGACAACAGATGTTACAGGCATTATCTTAACTAAATTAGATGGTACTGCTAAAGGTGGAATAGTCCTCGCAATTCGAAATGAGTTAAATACTCCAGTAAAATTTGTTGGACTTGGAGAAAAAATGGATGACTTACAAGTGTTTGATGCTGAGCAATTTGTATACGGATTATTCAGTGATATGCTCGAGACAGATGAAGATAAAGAAGGCGTTAATTAGCAAGTCAAGTCAAATAACTTGACACCGTTTTGTTTGTCATGTATTATCAAGGATTGTAAAGGTTTTTCACTTAACAAGGAGGAGATATCGTGCTTGAAAAAACAACAAGAATGAATCTTCTTTTAGATTTTTATCAATCACTGCTTACACCAAAACAATTGAGCTATATGGAATTATATTATTTGGAAAATTATTCGTTGGGTGAAATTGCAGATGAATATGGAGTTAGTAGGCAAGCAGTCTATGACAATATTAAGCGAACAGAAGCTATGTTAGAAGGATATGAAGCGAAGCTACTTCTACTTGAAAAATTTCAAATGAGGCAAGAAATCATTAATCAGTGTAAGGATGCATTGCTTAATCAACCAAGACTAACAGAATTGCTAGCAAAACTAGAGAAATTAGATTAGGGGGCGGCAAGTATGGCATTTGAGGGATTAGCCGACCGGTTACAAAGTACAATCCAGAAGATAAAAGGTAAAGGTAAAGTAACAGAAGTTGATGTGAAAGAAATGATGAGAGAGGTTCGTCTTGCACTTCTTGAAGCTGATGTTAACTTTAAAGTAGTTAAAGACTTTGTTAAAAAGGTTGCTGAACGCTCAGTCGGTCAGGAAGTTATGAAAAGTCTAACACCTGGTCAACAAGTCATTAAAGTTGTACAAGAAGAACTAACGGCTTTAATGGGAGGAGAGCAAAGTAAAATAGCAGTATCTAGTCGTCCTCCCACAATTATTCTGATGGTAGGTCTTCAAGGTGCGGGGAAAACGACAACTACCGGCAAGCTAGCCAATTTGCTCAGGAAGAAGTACAACAAAAATCCAATGCTCGTAGCAGCAGATATATATCGCCCTGCGGCTATTAAGCAGCTTGAAACTCTAGGTAAACAGTTAAGTATTCCTGTTTTTTCTCTTGGAGACCAAGTGAGTCCTGTCGAAATTGCTAAGCAAGCTATTGATCATGCAAAAAAAGAGCATTACGACTATGTTCTTATTGATACTGCAGGTAGACTTCACATTGATGAAAACCTCATGACTGAGCTAAGGGAAGTAAAAGAATTAACAAAGCCAGATGAGATTTTTTTGGTAGTTGATGCGATGACAGGTCAAGATGCAGTTAATGTTGCCCAGAGCTTTAATGATCAGCTATCCTTAACAGGTGTTGTGTTAACGAAACTTGATGGTGATACTCGAGGTGGAGCTGCCCTTTCTATTAAGGCGGTTACAAATACTCCAATCAAGTTTGTTGGATTAGGTGAGAAAATGGATGCAATTGAACCATTTTATCCAGAAAGAATGGCTTCTCGGATCTTAGGTATGGGAGATGTCTTAACTCTTATTGAGAAAGCTCAAGCATCTGTAGATGAAGAGAAAGCGAAAGAACTTGAACAAAAAATGCGGACAATGTCATTTACATTTGACGATTTTCTGGAACAACTTGCTCAGGTTAGAAGTATGGGTCCTTTAGATGAATTACTTGGTATGATCCCAGGTGCTAACAAAATGAAGGGTTTAAAAAATATGCAAGTTGATGAAAAGCAGATTAGTCATGTTGAGGCTATTATTAAATCAATGACGAAAAAAGAGAAAGTGCAACCAGAGATCATCAATGCAAGCCGAAAGAAACGAATTGCTAAAGGTAGTGGTACGTCAGTACAGGAAGTGAATCGTTTGCTTAAGCAATTTGAAGATATGAAAAAAATGATGAAGCAAATGACAGGAATGCAAAAAGGAAAGAAAAAAGGCGGATTTAAGTTACCGTTTATGTAAATGAGTAGGAATGAATCATCAGATCAGATTCCGATTGCTTCTGATTAGCCTGGTAAGTCATCTAATCAAATAAACTAAATTCCAAAACGAGGGGAAATCGCCCTTTTATTGGTTTGGAGAACAGTTATATTTCGGGCCTGAACAAGACGGCACAGCTTTTCTTGTGTGCTGTTAAGAAAAAATACTTTACAAACTATTTGGTTACTGATATTATAATATTTGTTGTCAATTAACAAGGATAATGTATATATCCAAAAGAATTTGATAGTAAAAAAATCCGGAGGTGCTATATAAAATGGCAGTAAAAATTCGTTTAAAGCGTATGGGTTCAAAGAGAACTCCTTTCTATCGTGTGGTTGTAGCTGATTCTCGTTCTCCTCGTGACGGTCGTTTCATTGAAGAGATTGGTACTTACAATCCAGTAGCAGCACCAGCAATCGTTGAAATCAACGAAACGGCTGCTCTTAAATGGTTACAAGATGGTGCAAAGCCATCTGACACTGTTCGTAACTTGTTTTCAAAGCAAGGAATCATGGAAAAGTTCCATAATTTAAGAAACAGTAAGTAATGAATGTGGTTATGATGAAGAACTTGATTGAAACAATTGTAAAGCCTTTAGTAGACTATCCAGAGGAAGTTGTCATAACAGAAGTTGAGGACGACCAATCAATTACGTATAAACTTTCAGTTCATAAAGAAGATGTAGGGAAAATAATCGGAAAAAATGGTCGTGTTGCTAAATCCATTCGATCTGTTATCTACACTTCAACTTTACAAAGTAATAAACGTATACATCTAGATATCCAATAAAAGCTAGGTTTCAACAAGAATGATTGACAAAAGGGTGAGGATATTCCTCTCCCTTTTTTGTATAAAACTTCATCAGAACAGGAGGTTGAAATTATGAAAATCCTTCAAAATATTATAGTTAAACAAATCATTACTGAAAAGAGTAAACAGGATTTATTTGAACAATTCTCTTTTCAAAAGCAAAAAATTCTTAAAGAGTGCGAACAACTTAGATTCGAGCGGAAGAGAATGCAGTCCAAAAAGAATTTTTCGAACTTCCAATTTCAAAAGTATGAAAATGAAATTTCATCTAAAAAGGAATTAATGGAAATACTAGAGTTTAAAATAGAGCAATTACATACGCTACCATTAGGTAGTGAAATAAAGCAAAAAGAAGTTCAAGCTGTAATTGAGGTAAAAATCGGAGATCGATTGGATGCACTTGACCAGACGATTGTTGTTGAAGAAGGAATAATAGTATCTATAAGATAGAGGTGAAAACATGAAAAAATGGTTTAATGTAGGGAAGATTGTAAATACCCATGGAATTAAGGGAGAGGTACGAGTGATTTCTTCAACGGATTTTCCTGAAGAGCGTTTCGCCAAAGGAAATCCTCTATATCTATTTCAGAAGGATGAGAAAGAATCTGTTGAGGTAATCGTATCCTCCCATCGTGTGCATAAAAATTTCAACCTGTTAACCTTTGAAGGCTATCATAATGTTAATGAAGTCGATAAATTTAAAGGATCCACCCTTAAGGTCCCAGAAGAACAACAAGGAAAACTAGACGATGGAGAGTTTTACTATCATGAAATCATTGGGTGTTCTGTTATAACTACTGAAGGTGAATTAATTGGGAAAGTGAAAGAAATTATATCCACAGGTGCAAATGATGTTTGGGTAATTCAGAGACATGGAGAAAAAGATGTACTCATTCCTTATATTGAGCAAGTTGTTAAAGATATCAATATCGATCAAAAGGAGATTACGATCCAAGTAATGGAAGGATTGCTATCTTAATGAAAATTCATATACTAACTTTATTCCCTGAAATGTTTACGGGAGTCTTGGGCCATTCTATGATGAGAATAGCCCAAGAAAAACAAGCAGTAGAAATTTCTGTAGTAAATTTCAGAGATTATTCGTCTAATAAACATAAAAGTGTGGATGATTATCCTTACGGGGGAGGAGCAGGGATGGTGCTAACTCCTCAGCCGATTTTTGATGCGGTAGATACCATAGTTGGTCAAGCTCCTATAAAGCCTCGTGTCGTCCTTATGTGTCCACAAGGAGAGCGCTTTACCCAAGAGAAAGCTGAAGAATTCGCGAGTGAGGAACAACTAATCTTTATATGCGGTCATTACGAGGGTTACGATGAACGTATAAGAGAACACCTAGTTACAGACGAAATATCGATTGGTGATTATGTATTAACAGGTGGAGAATTGGCTTCAATGGTCATAATGGATAGTGTCGTTAGATTGTTACCGAAGGTACTTGGGAATGAGATATCCCATCAGAAAGATTCTTTTAGTACAGGATACTTAGAGCATCCTCAATATACAAGACCTGCAGATTTCCGTGGATTAAAGGTGCCAGAAGTATTAATGTCAGGTAACCATAAAAATGTAGATGAATGGCGTTCAAGAGAATCGTTAAAGAGAACCTTTTTAAGAAGACCCGATTTAATTAATGAAGATAATCTAACTAGTGTACAAAAAAAATGGCTTAAAGAGTTTCAAAAAGAGAGTGAGTAGGTATTGCAAGACTTAGCTAATTGTGTTAAGATGTTTCTTGTGACTTAGGCTGTATAATGCCATTTGTCTGTTATAACGGTGTTCCGCTGCAATGATCATTTAGGCACTGTAATGAGCATCTGTTGGAAGGAGTTGAAAACGATGCAAAAGTTGATTGAAGATATCACAAAAGACCAATTAAAGTCTGATTTACCTGCATTCCGTTCTGGAGACACTGTACGTGTACACGTAAAGATTGTCGAAGGTACTCGTGAACGTATCCAGCTTTTTGAAGGTGTAGTGATTAAGCGTCGTGGCGGTGGAATTAGTGAAACATTCACAGCACGTAAGATATCTTACGGTGTTGGTGTTGAGCGTACATTCCCAGTTCATTCACCAAAAATCGCGCAAATTGAAGTTATCCGTCATGGTAAAGTACGCCGTGCGAAACTTTATTATTTACGTGATCTACGTGGTAAAGCTGCGCGTATTAAAGAAATTCGTCGATAGAACAAAAAAGGAGCTTGTGATCAAGCTCCTTTTTCAAATGAAAAATTCTGGAGGATTCGAAATGACCCGTCAAAAAAGTGAAGCATGGGAATGGATAAAAGCACTAGCAATAGCAGTGATTTTAGCAGCTGTAATTCGTTACTTTCTTTTTGCACCAATTGTAGTAGACGGACTTTCCATGATGCCAAATCTTCACGATCAAAACAGAATGATCGTCAGTAAACTAAGTTATAAAATCGGAGAACCTCAGCGTTTTGATATAGTTGTATTTCATGCTCCAGAACAAAAAGATTATATTAAGCGAGTCATCGGCCTACCTGGAGACCATGTTGAATATAAAAACGATATATTATACATAAATGGAGAACCAATTGACGAACCTTATCTTGAGGAAGCCAAAACAGAAATTTTGGACGCACCCTTAACGTTTAATTTTGAATTAGAAGAGCAATTAGATCAAAAAAGAGTTCCGGAAGGTCACCTTTTTGTAATGGGAGATAATAGACGTTTTAGTAAGGATAGTAGAAGCATTGGATTTATTTCTCTGGAAGAAGTGATTGGGAAGACTAATGTTGTATATTGGCCAATTTCAGATTTTCAATTCATCAAATAAAAATATTTTTTGAGGGGAAGAGTGTTACTCATTCCCCTCATTTTTAGAATGAGAACTTACATTGTAGTCGATTCTCATTAAAAGTCCCATTTTGATAGTGGTCAATGTTTAAGAATGAGTAGGTACATTTTATTGATATTTAAAGAGGATGTTAATTCAAAGATTGAATGGCTTCTTTCTGCAATTCATTACCATACAAATGTAGCTCCAAATCAGTTTAACAAATAGGTGGTGTTTTACATGACAATACAATGGTTTCCCGGCCATATGGCCAAAGCAAGGAGACAAGTTCAGGAGAAATTAAAGTTAATTGATGTTGTGGTAGAATTAGCTGATGCTAGAATACCGAATTCATCACGTAATCCTATGATAGATGAAATTGTCTCTAGTAAGCCAAGGTTAATGCTGTTGAACAAAGCAGATCTTGCAGATGATAGAAAGACAAGTGAATGGATAGAATATTTTCAATCACAAGGTATTAAGACGTTATCAATTGATGCTCAGTCGGGTAAAGGGATGAAGGAAATAATCACTGGTTGTCAAGAACTTGTTCATGAAAAATGGGAAAAAATGAGATCCAAAGGGGTTAACCCAAGGGCAATAAGGGTCTTGATTATTGGGATACCTAATGTGGGGAAATCAACACTCATTAATAAATTGGCAAAGAGAAATCTTGCGAAAACGGGCGATCGCCCTGGTATTACAACTGCTCAGCAATGGATCAAAGTGGGCAAAGAGCTTGAATTATTAGATACACCTGGAATACTATGGCCTAAGTTTGAAGATCAAAACGTTGGTTTTAGGTTGGCCGCGACAGGTGCAATTAAGGATACTATCATAAACCTTCAAGAAGTAGCTGTGTTTGCCTTAAGGTTCCTTACAGATAAGTATCCAACAGTATTAAAAAAGCGTTATGATCTTGAGGAAATACCCGAAGAAATTGTGGGATTATTTGATGAAATAGGGAAGAGAAGAGGTTGTTTAATGGGTGGCGGCCTCATTGATTATGATAAAACTTCTGAATTGATTCTTAGAGAACTAAGAGGCGGTAGACTAGGTAAACTTACATTTGAAACGCCTGAGGATTGGGCAACTAAAGCTAAGACCTGAAAATCAGGTCTTTATTTTTTTTGAAAAAAACCGATATATAAGTAGAGGAGCGATGATTTTATGGAGAGTTATTCTATCAATCAAATAATAAATATGTTCGAACAATCTAAAATAACTACTGAAATGATAATAGAATTGAAAAAAGACCCTAGAAAAGGGGTAATAAAGTTACTCGAGAAACGAGAAAAACAAGAATCCATATTAAATGAACAACGTGAATTGCTGCAATCTATGTCTGCATTTGAAACGGATTTATTTGAAAAAGGGTTTAACATGATAGCAGGTATTGACGAAGTAGGTAGAGGACCTCTTGCTGGGCCAGTAGTTGCAGCTGCAGTGATACTACCTAAAACATTTAAAGTGTTAGGAATAAATGATTCTAAGAAATTGTCTTATGAAAAAAAGGAAGAATATTTTCAACTAATTAATGAAAAGGCACTTAGTGTCGGAATTGGAATCGTACCTGCTTATATGGTTGATGAAGTTAATATCTATCAAGCTACTAAAATAGCAATGAAAAATGCTGTGTCTCAGCTAGATCCAAAACCTGACTTTCTCCTTATTGACGCAATGAAGGTTGAGGTGGATCACCCACAGCTCTCAATAATTAAAGGGGATGAGAAAAGTATTTCCATAGCGGCAGCTTCAATAGTTGCAAAAGTGACTAGGGACAGATACATGAAAGAACTTGGGGAAGAATATCCTGAATATGGTTTTCAATCTCATATGGGATATGGAACAAAGCAACACCTAGAAGCAATATCTAATTTTGGAATAATTTCAGAACATAGAAGGTCTTTCGAACCCATAAAGAGATACATTCCTAGAAGTTAAGGAGTAATGAGAATATGGATTCAATTCAATTAATGCAGTCACTAATGAAAGTAGATAGTACAACAACTTCGAAAGAAATTACCGTAAGGCAAGGGCAAATTTTATATGGACGAGTTGAAAAGCTATTCCCCAATCAAACTGCGTTACTTCAAATTGGTTCAATGAAATTTCAGGCTTATATTGATGCTACCGTTGTGCCCAAAGAACAATATTGGTTTGAGGCGCAGACAACCCAAAGTGGAGAACTTCGGTTGAAAGTGATAGATATTGAACATTCAGGACAAGCAAAACTAGATGAAGTAGGTGGTGCTTTACTAAAAAGATTCCAACTTCCTGACACTAAAGTAAATCAGCAAATCGTACACTTTTTTCTTTCTAAAGAATTAGCCTTTTCAAGGGAACACCTTTACAATGCGTCTAAATGGTTATCAAACACTCAAGACTTACAAAAGGGATTAACAGCCATAGAGATAATGATAAAAAAACATTTACCGCAGACAGTCCAAACGTTTAAATCTATAGTTGCTTTGCAAACATCAGAATCGCTTTCGACTCAAATTGAACAAGTAGCAAAGTTTCTAAGTGATTCCAAGATAAAACAAACCGAGACAATTCAGAAGTTGAGAACTTTGTTACCTAAGATTTTAGGAGAGATTTCTGAAGAGCAAGGTCAAAGAGTGGTTCGTGAAATTTCTAAACTTTGGCTGTCCTCAGAGTCTACTTTGTCAGAGCAACGCTCATCTCTTCGTCTTCTTCAAAAGTTAGACTTGATTTCAAATAAATATTCGATAGAACAACCACAACAAGTGCTTAATCAGGTATTAAAAGAATCGTATCGTGTGCATCCGGTTGACAGGGCGAATCCCCAACATATCGAACGATTAGTAAATACATTTGTCCAAACAGTTTCAAACCAAGAGCTAAAGAAAATTCCAAAATTGTTAACTGAAATCATTAATGATTCTAAGCAAAGCTTAGTTGAAGATGAGCTTAGGCTTTTTAAGAAAGTACAAAATCAAGTATTCCCACAAGCCTATACACTGGCGGACGGGGCGGAAGTTAAGCATCTAATAAAGCGAATGATTAGCACATTAGGTCTAGACTACGAAACAGGACTAGGGGCAAGAGTGAAACCTGGTGCTGCAGGGAATGTAGAATATGACTCATTAAAGCCTTTACTACTCAAAGCTTTGGGAGAGTTAGGTTCGAATGCTCGTGACATAGAGCCATTACTCAACCGAATAACTGGTTTGCAACTTATTTCACAAGAAACAAATGGGCCATTGCAGCAAATCATAATGCAGATTCCGTTAAATTTCGGTGATAAACTTTCGGACGTTACACTTCAATGGAGTGGTAGGAAGAAAAAAAATGGTCAAATTGACCCGAGCTTCTGTAGGATATTATTCTATATAGACTTACAGAATATCGAACAGACTGTAATTGATATGAATGTGCAGAATCGAATTATTAACATTACAATAATCAATAACAAAGACGGAATAGATTCTATCCTCAGTAGCCAAGAACTCGAGCTGAAAGACAAGTTGAGTAGTATTGATTATGTTCTTTCAACAGTGAAGGTTATTGCTAGTTCAATGCCTAAAAATGAATTAGATAATCAAGGACGTATACAATCAATGGTTTCAAAGAAAACTTACCAAGGGGTCGATTATAAAATATGAGGGTTGATAAGAGTGAAAAACGTTCAGAAGCAATAGCTTTATCATACGATTCAACAAATCAATCGTCCCCTAAGGTAGTGGCAAAAGGGAAGGGTATAGTTGCGGAGAACATTATCGAAAAAGCAAAAGAAAACAATGTACCTATCCAAGAAGATGCATCCTTAGTTCAGCTCTTAAGTCAGCTACAAATAAATGAGTCCATACCAGAAAACCTTTATCAAGCTGTTGCAGAAGTGTTTGCATTTGTTTATCGTGTAGATCAAAAATATATAAATGAGACTAAGGCTAGTAAATAAAGTTACTAAAGGTGTTAGTAACTTTTAGATGTAATAAATGAGCAAGTCATTATAGTGTATTCGACTTAATTACACGAACCTACTATTTCGATTCAAATATAAATTGTGAATGGTGGTGTATGTTATTTAAAAATTCCGACATTTTAGTCATGTTCAAATAATAGCTACTAATGGTAGACAATGTAGTTTTCATTTTATACAATGAGAACGCAGTCTATTATTTCTGTTACAAAATGATAGGAGGATGAATAATGAATATCCATGAATATCAAGGTAAAGAGATCCTCAGAAAATATGGGGTTTCAGTCCCTAATGGTAGAGTCGCTTTCACGGTTGAAGAAGCTGTTGAAGCTGCAAAAGAACTAGGTACAAAAATTTGTGTAGTTAAAGCGCAAATTCATGCTGGCGGACGTGGTAAAGCAGGTGGCGTTAAAATCGCAAAAAATTTGGATGAGGTCCGTACATATGCAAATGAAATTTTAGGTAAGACACTTGTAACTCATCAAACAGGTCCAGAAGGCAAAGAAGTAAAACGCTTATTAATTGAAGAAGGCTGTGACATTAAGAAGGAGTACTATGTAGGTCTGGTTCTTGACCGTGATACTTCGCGTGTTGTATTAATGGCTTCTGAAGAAGGCGGAACTGAAATTGAAGAAGTTGCAGAACATTCTCCAGAGAAGATTTTTAAAGAAGTAATTGATCCAGCTGTTGGTCTTCAAGGATTTCAAGCAAGAAGAATCGCATTTAACATCAATATTCCAACTCCACTTGTTGGAAAAGCAGTAAAGTTTATGATGGGATTATATCAAGCATTTGTTGAAAAAGATTGTTCAATTGCTGAAATTAACCCTCTTGTTGTAACGGGTGATGGTGATGTTATGGCACTTGACGCTAAGATGAATTTTGATGCAAACGCATTATATCGTCATAAAGATATTTTAGAGTATCGTGACCTTGAAGAAGAAGATGCAAAAGAAATTGAAGCATCCAAATATGATCTTTCGTACATTTCTTTATTTGGAAATATCGGGTGTATGGTTAATGGTGCAGGACTTGCAATGGCAACAATGGATATCATTAAGCATTATGGTGGAGATCCCGCAAACTTCCTGGACGTTGGGGGCGGAGCAACTGCTGAGAAAGTAACCGAAGCCTTTAAAATCATCTTATCTGATCAAAACGTAAAAGGTATTTTTGTAAATATTTTCGGTGGCATTATGAAGTGTGACATAATCGCTTCTGGTGTTGTTGAAGCGGCAAAGCAAGTTGGTTTAAAGGTTCCTTTGGTTGTTCGTCTTGAAGGGACAAATGTTGAGTTAGGTAGAAATATTTTAGCTGAATCTGGCTTAGATATTACTTCAGCTAATTCAATGGCAGATGGCGCACAAAAAATCGTAGCACTAGTAGGTTAAGAAAGGCAGGGGACAAATATGAGCGTATTTATTAATAAAGATACAAAAGTAATTGTACAAGGAATTACAGGTTCAACTGCGCTTTTCCATACGAAGCAAATGTTAGAGTACGGCACAAAAATTGTTGGTGGTGTTACTCCTGGTAAAGGCGGAACAGAAGTAGAAGGAGTTCCTGTTTTTAATACAGTGGCTGAAGCTGTTCAACAAACTGGTGCTAACGCATCTGTAATCTATGTTCCTGCTCCATTTGCAGCTGATGCGATTATGGAAGCGGTAGATGCAGAACTTGACTTAGCAATTTGTATCACAGAGCATATACCTGTTCTTGATATGGCAAAAGTGAAGCGTTACATGCAAGATAAGAAAACTCGCCTAGTTGGTCCAAACTGTCCTGGTGTTATCACTCCTGATGAGTGCAAGATTGGGATCATGCCTGGTTACATTCATACAAAAGGTCATGTAGGGGTAGTTTCACGTTCAGGTACTTTAACTTATGAAGCGGTACACCAACTTTCTCAAGAAGGTGTAGGGCAGTCTACAGCTGTAGGTATCGGTGGCGATCCAATTAACGGTACGAACTTTATTGACGTGTTAAAAGCATTTAACGAAGATGAAGAGACATATGCCGTTATCATGATCGGCGAAATCGGAGGTACTGCTGAAGAAGAAGCAGCACTTTGGATAAAAGAAAATATGACAAAGCCGGTTGTAGGATTTATCGGTGGCCGTACAGCTCCAGAAGGTAAGAGAATGGGCCATGCAGGTGCAATCATTTCTGGAGGTAAGGGAACAGCAGATGAAAAGATTCGTGTCATGAACGAGTGTGGAATTAAGGTAGCCGACACACCTTCTATTATGGGTGAGACGTTAATTTCAGTATTAAAAGAGCGTGGAATTTACGAGCAATGTAAAACACACTAAATGTATTTAGAAAGTAGCTCCATAAATGGAGCTACTTATTCTGTTAATTTAGAAGGAGGGACTATTATTAACTTTAGAAATCGATTACTTCACTTACACCACTGTGAAGCAGCAACATGGAAGACAATACTCCACTTACTAAAAATGGATCCAAGTCTTAGAAACCTCTATCAACTCACCTCAAGTGACCTTCATTACAACCTTCAAATTCCATTAGAGAGATCTAGAGCATTATTTAATCAGTTGCAATCTATAAAAATAGGAAGTATGCTAGAACAATATAAAAGTCAAAATATTCAGTGCATAACATTATTCGAAACCACGTATCCCCCTCTTTTAAAACAAATATATAATCCGCCTTGGGTAATTTATTTGCTTGGAAATTGTGGTCTCCTTCAAAATGAACGAATGATTTCAATAGTAGGAACAAGAAACCCGACTGAATATGGTTTAAAAATGACTGAATACTTCGTAGATTCTTTAGTAGAGAGTGGCTGGGTGACTATAAGTGGTCTAGCGAAAGGCATAGATGCAAAGGTGCATGAATGCACAATTAAAAAGACAGGTAAGACTATTGCTGTTTTAGGATCTGGATTTAATCATATCTATCCTAAAGAAAATTCTCAATTAGCTCGTTCTTTTTTTCCAGATAGCCTTTTAATGTCTGAGTATCCACCTGATACAAGTCCAAAAAGGTGGCATTTTCCTGCAAGAAATAGAATTATTAGTGGTTTGTCATTAGGAACTATAGTGATAGAAGCAAAGCAAAAAAGTGGTTCGTTAATAACCGCAGAGCTAGCTTTA
Source organism: Bacillus sp. (in: firmicutes) (assembly GCA_041611945.1). GTDB lineage: Bacteria > Bacillota > Bacilli > Bacillales > SA4 > Bacillus_BS. Next base: position 7,971 of record JBFILZ010000001.1, on the reverse strand, counting down.
CAGCAGAATAGAGAAGTATTTGCATTACCAGGCCCTATTAATTCGGAGTATTCATTGGGAACGAATGCACTCATACAAGAGGGCGCAAAATTGATAACAACTCCTCAGGATATCTATTCTGAAATCGAGTTGAAGATAAGGTGAAAAATAGGAAAAGCGATGAATATTAATAAATTCATTTGACAAATCATGGTTGTATATTTAATATAAGTGAAGATTTCATACATAAAAAAATTGATACTACTACCTCTTAAGGAGGAACTATAAAACATGGCTGATTATCTTGTAATTGTTGAATCACCAGCAAAGGCTAAAACAATTGAACGTTATTTAGGTAAGAAATATAAAGTGAAGGCATCAATGGGACATGTTCGTGATTTACCGAAAAGTCAGATGGGTGTCGAAGTTAATGGTGATTTTTCTCCGAAATATATTACAATTCGCGGGAAGGGTCCCGTTCTTAAGGAATTAAAAACAGCTGCAAAAAAAGCAAAAAAAATATTTCTTGCAGCTGACCCTGATCGTGAAGGGGAAGCAATTGCTTGGCATCTTGCCCATACACTTAATGTTGACATTAATTCTGACTGTAGAGTTGTTTTTAATGAAATAACCAAGGAAGCTATTAAAGAGTCTTTTAAACATCCTCGTTCGATTAATATGGATTTAGTTGACTCTCAACAAGCAAGACGTATTCTTGATCGATTAGTTGGCTATAACATTAGTCCATTGTTATGGAAAAAGGTAAAAAAAGGATTAAGTGCAGGGAGAGTTCAATCTGTAGCAGTGAGGTTGATCATAGATCGTGAAAATGAAATTAAAGCATTTGTACCTGAAGAATATTGGACCATTAAGGGTGAGTTTTTAAAAGATAATGAAACAATTGATGCAAGTTTTTATGGTGTAGATGGACGTAAGGTAGAATTAAGTACAGAAGAGGATGTTAAAGCAATTCAAGCTAAGCTTGACGGGAATTCTTTTACCATTACATCTGTTACAAAGAAGGAAAGAAAACGCAACCCAGCCGTTCCGTTTATTACCTCTTCGCTTCAGCAAGAAGCTGCGCGGAAATTAAATTTCCGTGCCAAAAAGACGATGATGCTAGCTCAGCAGCTTTATGAGGGTATTGATTTAGGTAAAGAGGGCACAGTTGGTTTAATTACTTATATGAGAACAGATTCAACTAGAATCTCTGATACTGCAAAACTTGAGTCAGCTGAATTTATCACTACTACATACGGTAAAGAATATTTAGCAGGTGAGACAAAAGCAACGAAAAAAAATCCGAAAACTCAAGATGCGCATGAAGGAATTCGTCCAACTTCAACACTACGGACTCCTCTTGACTTAAAACCGTTTTTGTCTCGAGATCAACATCGTTTATATAAACTTATATGGGAGCGACTCGTTGCAAGTCAGATGGCACCAGCCATTATGGATACCATGACTGTCGACTTAGATAATAGTGGCGTTATATTCAGAGCAAATGGGTCTAAAATTAAATTCCCTGGATTCATGAAGGTTTATGTTGAAGGCAATGATGACCAGGAAGAAGAAAAAGATCGTATCTTGCCGCCGCTTGAAGAAGGCGAAAAGCTAATCCTAAAGGATATTGAGGAACATCAACATTTCACTCAGCCACCACCCCGTTATTCAGAGGCGAGACTAGTTAAGACGCTAGAAGAGTTAGGTATTGGTAGACCTTCAACTTACGCTCCAACTCTTGATACCATTCAAAAAAGAGGGTATGTTTCACTCGATAATAAACGTTTTATTCCTACGGAGCTTGGTGAAATAGTAGTGAGTCTTGTCCTAGAGTTTTTCCCGGAAATAATTGACGCTGACTTTACAGCTAAAATGGAAAGTAGTCTGGATGAAGTAGAAGAAGGAAATATTGATTGGGTTCGAATTATTAGAGAGTTTTATGAAGGCTTCGAGAAGAGATTAGATGTAGCTGAAAAAGAAATGGAAAAAATTGAAATTAAAGATGAACCCGCAGGTGAGGATTGTGAGCTTTGTGGGAATGAAATGGTCTATAAAATGGGTAGATATGGTAAATTTATGGCTTGCTCTAATTTCCCAGAGTGTCGACAAACTAAGGCGATTGTAAAGGATATCGGGGTTGATTGCCCGAATTGTGAAAAGGGAAGTATCATTGAAAGAAAAAGTAAAAAACGCCGTATCTTTTATGGATGTGATCAATATCCAGCCTGTGAGTTTATCTCCTGGGATAAACCAATAGCAAGAAAATGTCCAAAGTGTGAACAGCTTTTAGTTGAGAAAAAGCTGAAAAAGGGTATTCAAGTCCAATGCATTAACTGTGACTATAAAGAAGATCAACAAAAATAATTGATGTGAGTCTTTATGGCTCACATCTTTCTTTCAGTCGTCCGAAAAGTATTTTGAATATTGTCTACAAGGAGGTAATTAATGATGAATGAACAAACTGTAAATGTTATAGGAGCTGGATTAGCAGGTAGTGAAGCTGCGTGGCAAATTGCCAATTTAGGTGTCCAAGTGAATTTATATGAAATGAGACCTGTTCAACAGACACCAGCACATCATACTGATAAATTTGCTGAGTTAGTTTGTAGTAATTCTTTGAGGGCCAATACACTAACTAATGCGGTTGGTGTTCTTAAAGAAGAGATGCGTATATTAAACTCATTGATTATAGAAGCAGCGGACGCTTGTTCAGTCCCTGCTGGTGGTGCTTTAGCAGTTGATCGGCATGAATTTGCTGAATATGTTACAAATTCTTTGCGAAATCATCCGAACATAAAAGTATTTAATGAGGAATTAACTGATATTCCGGTTGGTCCAACAATTATTGCAACTGGTCCACTTACTTCACCGACCTTATCGGAGAAACTAAAAAACTTAACGGGTGAAGATTATTTATATTTTTATGATGCGGCAGCCCCTATTCTTGAAAAAGAAAGCATTAATATGGATAAGGTATATTTGAAATCTAGATATGATAAAGGTGAAGCAGCTTATTTAAATTGTCCAATGAATGAAGAAGAATTTGATATCTTTATAGATGCTGTCTTAGCCGCTGAAACTGTACCATTAAAAGAATTTGAAAAAGAAATATTTTTTGAAGGTTGCATGCCTTTCGAAGTTATGGCAGCTAGAGGTAAGAAAACATTGTTGTTCGGACCAATGAAACCAGTTGGCTTAGAAGATCCGAAAACAGGGAAAAGACCATTTGCAGTTGTACAACTGAGACAAGATGATGCTGCCGGGACATTGTATAATATTGTTGGTTTTCAAACGCATTTAAAATGGGGACCTCAAAAAGAAATCATTCAACTAATTCCAGGTTTAGAAAATGCTGAAATTGTAAGATACGGAGTTATGCATCGAAATACATTTATTAGTTCTCCCAAGCTATTGAAACCCACTTATCAATATAGAGACAGAGATGATTTGTTTTTTGCAGGTCAAATGACTGGGGTAGAAGGTTATGTAGAGTCTGCAGCTTCTGGGTTAGTAGCTGGGATAAATGCTGCCAAATTAATAAAGGGACAAGATTTATTGGAATTCCCTCATGAAACAGCGATTGGAAGTATGGCTCGGTACATAACAACAGCAAATCCTAAAAACTTTCAACCGATGAATGCTAACTTTGGTTTATTTAAGGAATTAGATAGTAAGATAAAAAATAAGCAGGCCCGTAATGAGGCTCTAGCAAACAGAGCCATAGACACTATTCAGAATTTTATAAAAAAATAAACAATTTTCATTGCAAGGGCGAATAAATTATGATACGATTTATTCGCCCTTGTGAGGTGGTAATGTGATAGATAAAAGAGTACTTATTCTAAAATTTACAGATTATTTACAAATAGAGCGAAACTATTCTAAATATACAGTAGTATATTATAATCAGGATATTGAAGAATTTGTGAATTTCATGCAAAGTCAATCAATTGACAATTTTCCTTGGGTTACATACAGTGCTGTTCGACTTTACTTAACTGAACTATTCCAACGAAAACTGGCGAGGAAAACTGTTGCCAGAAAAATTTCTAGTCTTAGAAGTCTGTATAAATTTCTAATGAGGGAGAATGTAACCAAGGACAACCCATTTGCACTTGTACATTTACCAAAAAAAGAACTGAAGATTCCACATTTTTTATATGAAACTGAACTAAAAATGCTTTTTCATGTAAGTGATTTGTCGACTCCTTTGGGTCAAAGGAATCAAGCTATTCTTGAGTTACTATATGCTACTGGTATTCGTGTAAGTGAGTGTTGTGGGCTAGAGATAAGTGATGTTGATTTCTCATTAAGTACAATCCTTGTCAATGGTAAAGGTAAAAAACAAAGATATGTTCCATTTGGTAGCTTTGCCAGTGATGCTGTTGAAACTTATATGGAAAATGGACGAAGAGAATTACTTACTAAGAGTAAAGATTCCCATTCAACACTTTTCTTGAATTTTCGAGGAGGTCCACTTACTACAAGGGGAGTGCGGTTAATTCTAAATGACTTAATTGATAAAACGTCTATGACTATCCATATTAGTCCACACGTATTAAGGCATACATTCGCTACTCACATGCTAAATGAAGGTTCTGATCTAAGAGCAGTACAGGAGATGCTTGGTCATTCACATCTTTCATCCACACAAATCTATACTCATGTAACAAAAGATCGACTAAAAACTATCTATATGTCGCATCACCCTAGGGCATAGAGAGCAAATTTGAAAGGAGACTAACGAATGTCAACTTTTCATGCTACAACCATTTTTGCAATTCAACATAATGGACAATGTGCCATGTCAGGGGATGGGCAAGTTACTTTTGGTAATGCAGTTGTTATGAAACATACAGCGAAAAAAGTACGGAAAATCTTTCAAGGAAAAGTACTTGCAGGGTTTGCTGGTTCAGTCGCTGATGCCTTTACGTTATTTGAAAAGTTTGAAGGAAAACTTGAAGAATACGATGGTAATCTTCAGCGGGCATCTGTTGAACTTGCCAAAGAGTGGAGAAGCGACAAGGTTTTGAGGAGATTAGAAGCGATGCTAATCGTTATGAACAAAGAACATCTCCTTCTTGTATCTGGTACAGGTGAAGTAATAGAGCCTGACGATGGGATATTGGCCATAGGTTCTGGGGGGAATTATGCCCTTTCTGCTGGGAGAGCTCTTATGAAGCATGCAGGTTCACATATGAATGCAAAAGAAATAGCAAAGGCAGCACTTGATGTCGCCGGAGAAATTTGTGTTTATACAAATGATCAAATCATAGTGGAAGAACTTTAAGAGGGAGGCCTAATGATGAATCTAACACCGCGTCAAATTGTAGAGCGTCTTGACCAGTATATTGTTGGCCAAACAAACGCGAAAAAAGCTGTAGCTGTAGCATTACGCAATAGGTATCGTCGAGGGTTATTAACTGGAAAGCTAAAAGAAGAAATTGTACCAAAAAATATCTTAATGATTGGCCCTACAGGTGTAGGGAAGACTGAAATTGCTAGACGAATGGCGAAACTAGTGGGTGCTCCATTTATTAAAGTTGAGGCCACAAAATTTACGGAAGTTGGATATGTTGGTAGAGATGTTGAATCCATGGTTCGAGATCTTGTTGAAACGTCTGTCCGCTTAGTAAAAGAAGAGAAAATGCAAAGTGTTAAAGAGAAAGCAAGTGAGAATGCAAATAAACGTTTAGTTGAGTTACTAGTACCAGTAGCACAAAAACAGACTTCTTTTAAAAATCCCTTTGAGATGCTTTTTGGAGGGCAAGCTGGTTCTGTTCAAGAGGAAGATGTTGAAAAAAGCCAAGAAGAGCAAACGGTGGTTCAAAAAAGAAAACAGATTGCACATCAATTAGCATTAGGAGAGCTCGAAGACTACTATATAACCGTTGAACTCGATGAGCAGCAACAGTCTATGTTTGATATGCTGCAGGGCTCAGGTCTTGAACAAATGGGTATGAACATGCAAGATGCTTTGGGTGGGCTAATGCCTAAAAAAAAGAAAAAACGTAAACTTACCGTTAGGGAAGCTAGAAAAGTAATAACGAATGATGAAGCTCAGAAGCTTATTGATATGGACGAAGTAACTTCTGAAGCGATAAATCGTGCGGAACAAACAGGTATTATTTTTATTGATGAAATAGATAAAATTGCAGGGAAGAATCAAAGTAGCTCGGCTGATGTTTCTAGAGAAGGTGTTCAACGTGACATCCTACCAATTGTAGAGGGGTCAAATGTTGTCACCAAATATGGATCAGTTAAAACAGATCATATCCTATTTATTGCAGCAGGAGCATTTCATATTTCTAAACCATCTGATTTAATTCCCGAGCTACAAGGGAGATTTCCAATTAGAGTAGAATTGACAAAACTAACTGTCGATGACTTTGTTCGGATTCTTGTAGAGCCTGATAATGCTATAATCAAACAATATATTGCATTATTGGGTACAGAAGGTATACAAATTGAATTTTCTGACGATGCTATTAAAAAGATTGCCGAAGTTGCTTTTTATGTGAACCAGGATACAGAGAACATTGGTGCAAGGAGATTGCATACCATCATGGAAAGATTGCTTGAGGACTTATCATTTGAAGCGCCAGAAATAACTTTAGAAAAAATTACAATCACTTCAAATTACGTAGTAGAAAAATTGGGGACAATTTCAAAAAATCGTGACCTAAGTCAATTTATTTTGTAAATATAGAATTGGACTTAGAGTCCAATAGGAGGAGCAATAAAAAATGGAATTATTAGATAAAACAAGAAAGATTAATTCAATGCTTCAAAGAGCAGCAGGTAAACCGGTTAACTTTAAAGAAATGGCAGAAACTTTAAGTAATGTTATTGAGGCTAATATTTTTGTGTTAAGTCGTAGAGGAAAGCTTCTTGGGTTTGCTGTGAATCAAAAAATCGAAAACGATCGTATGATTAAGATGTTAGAGGATCGTCAATTTCCTGAAGAATATACAAATAGTTTATTTAATATCTCAGAAACTTCTTCGAATTTGGATATTAATAGTCCTTATACAGCTTTTCCGGTAGAGAATAAAGATTTATTTGCCTCTGGATTGACTACAATTGTTCCTATTATTGGTGGAGGAGAAAGACTTGGGACGCTGATTTTAGCTAGAATCACAGGACCTTTCCTAAATGATGATTTCATTCTTGCTGAATATGGAGCTACTGTCGTAGGGATGGAAATTCTCCGTGAAAAGTCTGAAGAAATTGAGGAACACGCGAGAAGTAAAGCCGTTGTGCAAATGGCAATTAGTTCCTTGTCATACAGTGAATTAGAGGCTATTGAGCATATATTTGAAGAATTAAATGGAAACGAAGGATTACTAGTTGCAAGTAAAATAGCAGATCGAGTGGGCATAACAAGATCTGTTATCGTCAATGCTCTCAGGAAATTAGAGAGTGCTGGTGTTATTGAATCAAGATCCTTAGGAATGAAAGGTACGTACATTAAAGTATTAAATGATAAGTTCCTCCAAGAACTATCAAAACTAAAAACGAAGTAAGTTATAATTAAATTTATAACAAAGTTTACCGGATTTATCTAAAACCCCTAAGTGGTCTTTAGATAAAACACTTTATACCAAAACCAGCCCTCGACTATTTATCGTGTGCTGGTTTTTTTGTTTTTGGCTACCCTGAAAATAAGGGGATCTTCGTTCCAGAACACTCGCTTTCCGTGGGGGCGGGCGGTGAGCCAGGTCGGCACTTGCGCCTTCGTTGTCTCACCTGTCCCGCTGCTCCCGCAGGAATTTGAATATGCTTCCATGAGTTCTCACCGCACGAAGGAAATGCGATAGCACGATCAAATAGGCTTCAGAAATTACTCCAGAGTTCCGATTGAACTGCTTCTTGAGTATGCTACCTGAAATCGGGACGTTTGTTACTAAATATCACAATTTCTTCATACAAGAAACGGTTATTCCTCTATAGCTCTGCCGAAGTTTTCGAGGAGTCGCGCGTCCTTCC